>JAEDMR010000025.1 GCA_016302925.1 Bacillota bacterium | reverse complement strand
TAGACATAGGCATATACTGTGTTTGTTGCATTAAAGTTTGCAGATACCCTTTTCACTTCTTTTGATTTCAGGTTCAGTCTGTAAAGCAGTGTTTTTTGGGAATACGCATAGTGCATATCTATCTTCTGGAAGTAAAGGTTGCCGTTGTAGATTCCCAGCAGCGAGATTGCATCAATTCCATCAAGGCTTACCGTTTTGAGCAGTTTCGGCTTGCTACCATCGACGCTGCCGCAGTAGATCCGGCCTTTATGTGTTTCGCCGGATGATCCCTGTTCTTCCAGGCTGAAATAGATCTTCGAACCATTCGTAAGTATTTTCCCGTCAGCATTGCAAAATTCTTCGTAAAACGACCCCGTCGCTAACCTTACCTTTTTTCCATCCAACGTGGCTGCATAATATAAGTAGCTTTTCTTTTTCTCGTAGTCGCGTTCTGTCAGAAAATATCCGCTGGTCGGCGCTTCTTTGATCGACTCAAGCTCATACTCACGCAGTGCATCCACGTCGTAAACATCGTTCACCGTTGCACGCTGGTATTTCACCGCCGCATCTGCGGTGTCCATCGTCGTAGAACAAAGTACTCTTTCTGTCAATGTAAAAAAAACTTCATGATCCTTTTTCCCTGTTTCTGCTGTTTTTTTCCTATTTCAGTTCACCAATGTACATATAACCGGAATCGCCGATCGCGTAGACAGTAATCCTGCCCTTCTTTACTCCGGCTGCTTTAAGCGCGTCCTTCTTATTCAGCGTAAAGGTAGAATCACTGTTTGCACTCAGATAAGTAAAGGTATTATTTGCACTTACATTTACTGCATTGGGATAAACTATGGAACATTTGCTTTCGTAAGTGTCCTTTGTCATGTCTGTTGCGACACCTTCAACGGTATAACAGAGAAAGCCCCTGCGGTTTCGGAAGCCGTCCAGGGAAATGGGATTGCCTTCTTCGTCCACCAAAATCCACTGATCCGTCACTTGGCCCTTTTCAATGCCTGCACGGATTCTCTGAACGCCTGCACATTCCTCTTCTCTTTCGGCAGAAGCAAGTACATAGCATACAAAGCTGCTGCCCTCCAGATTCGCAAGCTCCGTCCACTTATATCTTCTGTAGGATTCACAGTCATCCCTGGAAAAGGAGTCAGAACTGAAAATATAGAGGTGGTCATCGTCCATGATTCCGTCTTCGTATTCGTAGCCGATCAGAGTGATAAGATGGCCGCCGGTGCTGCCCCATGCACCGGTAAGGTTCCTGGTGTTATAAGCAACAGAAAGTCCTACAGGATGCCCCTTTGCAAGTTCCTGAAGAATAATATCCTTGCCTCCATACTGTGCATAGCACTCATAGCCGTAGCAGCCCGCAAAGGATGTACAGAAGGACCAGCTGCCGAAGATGCCTTCCGCAAGGTCTTTGGAGCAGAGAGCAACTTCTTCGGGGAGAAGATCCAGTTCAGGATTGATGGTGTTCAGCATAACGCTGATGGTGGTCGGGCTGCAGATGCTGTCGGAAACAACATCCCATCTGATGCTCTGTGAATATGCCGGGGATGGGCAAAGCGCCTGTGCTGGCAGTTCAATTATTTCTTCTGCGTAGCCGGGAACCATATCGCCGCCCGCAAATGTCATGGTCAGTTCGCGAAGAACAGGAGAAGCAGTCTCTGCACTGTCTCTTCGGATCACAGCCTTCATCTGGAAACCGTCAAAGCAGCCGCTGACGGCGCAAAAGGTATCCTGATCCACATAGCCGCCTGCACCCTGCTTGTTCTGGGTGGTTCCACGTTTCATATACGGGGAGAATTTACCCCAGGTGAGCCAGTCGGACCATATGACTTCTTCGGTATCCTGTGATTTCATTCTTGCACGGCCAAAGATCTCCACGCTTGCGCCGTCAGGAATGGAGGCGTTCCAGGATGCAACCATCCTGGTGAAATTGTCGCAACAGAATTCTGCGGAGGTGAAAGTGCCTTCAAGGACACCGTCGGAAAGCTGAACCGCACCGTTGCCGACCGCAGCAGGTTCAACGCCTTCCATCACGCCTTCTGCAAAGTCTTCTGCAGTAGTGAGCTTAAAGAGGTTGCTGCCTTCAAAGGAAAGCATGCCCTCATTTCTTTCATTGTACGTGTTTCCGCATGCGACGCAGCCAAACAGCATTGCCGAGCAAAGAATGAAAGTTAAAATTTTCTTCATAGAATAGACCTCCTGAAAGAATCAACTGCTGTTGTATTCCCTTTTTCTTCTTTTCTCTTAAAAATGCAAGATATGTGCCAGAAGTTAAGGAGATGTTAAGATTTTCTCGTATACGGAGCACAGCCCCTTGTTGTCTTTCTGTTACAGGCAATAATTGATCCGGAAGCGCAAACAGATCTCTTACCCATTCCACCGAATGGCTTAAATACGCTATCCGTTTATGACAGGAAAAGGATTAAAACGGTTTTAAGGCAAGGCAAATGCAAATCAAAGCAAGTCAAAGAGACATCTGTATCCCAGATGTCTCTGAATTATTCCTATAATAAAATCTTCTGTGCAATGCGGTACTTCTAGCTGAGCATCTCCGGCTCCGTCGGTGCAGCCGATGCTGCCGCGGCCTCTGCCTGATCCAGGGCGATGTTTTCCTTCACCACCTGCATCTTCTTTTCGTATTTTTCCGCCATGGCGGTGTCTCCCAGCTTTTCGTACACCTTCACCAGTTCCTCCATGGTCTCCAGGTTGCTCGGAGAAAGCTGCAGCACCTGACGGAGATGGGCGGCTGCTTCTTCATTCTCGCCCAGCTGGGCATAGGCCACGCCCAGATAGTACCACAGCGGCCACCAGTCCTTATATTTGCTTTCTTTGTAGCGGGTCAGGGCTTCGATTCCCTCTTCATACCGTCCGGAAAGGATCAGATTATATCCCTTTTCAATCTCCACCGGTTCCACCAGGCTGTCCAGGCGCATCTGAATCTCATCCCGCAGTTCCCGCAGTTCCTTCTGCTTCGCACAGGCTGCTGCATCAGACGGATCGATCTCGGCAGATGCCGCCTCTTCCGTCAGCTTCATGTATTCGTCCCAGGTCAGCTTGGCCTTCACATACAGTCCCAGATTGACATAACCGTAGCCCAGGAAATAGAATCCTTCCGCAAAATCCGGCCTGCGGATGGTCACCTGTTCGAAGGCTTCCAGGGATTCGGCCTTGAACCGTCCCACGAATTCTTCCTCTTCTCCAAGTTCATAGGCATCCTTGCAGGCACGTCCATAGCAGTAGAGCGCATCCACATTCTGCGGATCGATCTGCAGGGCTGCCCGGAACTGAATGCAGGCATAGTCATAGTCCTTTTTCTGGGCGCCATCCACACCGTCACTGATGAGTCCCTCGGCAAACTTGATACCGAAGACCCGCAGAATATATGCGATGTAGTTCTGTGCATAATCGAAGTTCGGGTCGCAGCCGATGACGAAAGCCATGTTTCTGGCAATGTCCAGTGTAGACAGATGCATCATGGCTTTCTTCCGGATCGGGATCGGCACACCCATGAGGATATCTGCGATTCCCGCCTTATCCAGATAGCTGTCCGAAAGCTCATCAAACACGAAATCATTCAGATGGGGCACCAGATACTGACCCACTCTGTCTTCGATCCTGCCTTCACGCTGTACCATTCCCTGATTCATTGTTTCACTCATACGTTAACCTCCCACCCTTTTTTATAAAATCTCTTCTGCTCTTCTTCATTGAACCAGCCCGCCAGATCTTCTGTCAGGAGCCGTTCCGCTTCCTCCCGTGCAAACGCATCCATCTGCAGGCTGTCGGATTCCAGGATAAACTTCCGGAGAATCCGGTACTGATCCTCCTTTTTCCGGTTTCGATGCTGGTAACCTCCGCCGTAATAAAACGTCGAAAGCTTCTCGAAAAATCCGAAGGGACCCTTTCCTGCCGCTGCGATGAGATACGCCAGTGTTCCGGAAAACCCGCCCCGGTTGTAATAGATGTCCACCATATTCTCGATCATATGGAGATTCACCAGTTCCTCGGCAGACATCCAGCCGGTCCGGATGACCTCATACGGTGCCCGCTCCCGGTACACGATCCCATATTTTTCTGCCTCTGCGGCCAGCGGCGTTCCCGGAAGCACCTTCAAAAATCCCAGCTGCAGCATATCCGCACCGAGACTGTAGATTTTGTTAAATGACCGGGCGAACACCGCATACCCCTCGTACGGCAGTCCGGCGATCAGATCCACATGAATATGGATATTTCCCATGGCCATCAGCTGCTCCACATTGTATAAGATCGGATAGATGTTCTCCTTCCGGTTCACCGCCTGCAGGGTCTGGGGATTGGCCGACTGGATGCCGATCTCGAACTGGAAGAGGCCCTTCCTGGCATGCCGCAGCAGATCCAGGGTCTCCCGGTCCAGAAGATCCCCGCACAGTTCGAAGTGGAAATTGGTCACCCCGTTGTCGTTTTCCATCAGATAGCGGAAGATTTCCCGCGCCCGCACCCGGTCGTAATTGAAGGTCCGGTCGATGAATTTCACCTGCATAACCCGCTTATAGAGGAAATACCCCAGATCTGCCTTCACCCGGTCCATCTCCAGAGGCCGCAGGGTTTTTTCAATGGAGGACAGGCAGTAGCTGCACCGGAACGGACAGCCGCGGACGGACTCATAATATATCACCTGGTCCGGCTGACAGTCCAGAATCGAATACGGAAACGGAATCAGGTTGAAATCCATGGGTTCCAGCTGCCCGTTGACATAGATCCGGCCGTCTCTGCCCCGGTAGATCAGTCCCGGCACGCTCATCAAAAGAGCCTCGTCCGGCTGCTGACCTGCCTGGCCTGCCTGACCTGCCTGTTCCGCCTGATTCTCGCACTGATGCAGCACTTGGCAAAGCCGGTAGAAGGAATACTCCCCTTCCCCGCACAGAATGTAATCGGCCCACGGATATTTCATCGCAAAATCCGCTCCCCCGGCACTGACTTCCGGTCCGCCCAGACAGATTTTCATGGACGGCCGGGCTTTTTTCAGGTCGGAGGCCAGCGGTTTAATCTTTTCAATATTCCATATGTAACAGGAAAAGCAAACCATATCATAGTTTGCTCTCAGCAGTTCCGTATAAATATAAGTCAGGTCCTGGTTGATGGTAAACTCCCGGACCTCCACATCGCTGTATTCCCCGGCGGCTACCGTATACAGGTATTTCAGCGCCAGGTTGGAATGCACGTATTTGGAATTCAGACTGGTCAGTAAAATCTTCATACTCTCTTGCGATTTTGCGATCTTTCGATCTTTCAAACTCTTTTCAATATTCAGAAAAGCGATGGCCTGTGCACAGAAGCACGGCCATCGCAGCATTACAGTTACAGCATTGCGTTTACAGCATCCGGAACCGTTCGTCCTTCAGCATGCCCAGATTCTTCATGCAGCGATGAAGCTCACCAATAAGCCGGTCGTTATCCTCCGGCAGATTTCCACGCAGGGAAACATAATTGGATGCATGGTTGCTGCGGAAAACACAGGACTTTTCAGGCCTTGCATGATCCAGCAGCAGGCAGGTCTCCTTCAGCACCTGCTCCGGTGTAAGGTACTGGAACTTCCCGCTCCGGATGTCTTCCAGCATCGGGGCTGGCGGCTCCACCATGAGCGTCAGCAGACTTACATAGGAAGCGTTCATCTCTGCGATCATCTTGCCGCTTTCGATGGCATGCTCCTCCCATCCGTCCTGACCGGACAGGCCGCTGATAAAAGTCACCGAAGTGGCCAGGCCGTTTCTTTCCAGCTTCTGCACACCGGTGATCAGTTCTTCTCTGGTTTCGCCCTTTTTCACCTGATCCAGAACCCGCTGGCTTCCCGACTCGGCGCCCAGATAGATCATGGACAGGCCGTGGGCCCGCAGCTCCTGCAGCTCTTCATCGGACTTTCGCAGTGCATCCTGCGCCCGTCCGTAGCTGGTGACCCTTTCACATTCCGGGAAGTGATCCCGGATATAGTCCAGAATTTCCAGCAGCTTGCGGTTGGAAAGACAGAGGGCATCGCCGTCACAGAGAAAAATCCGGTCCACACGTCTGTACTTTTCCCGGGCCCAGGCCAGATCTTCCAGTACCTCCTGCGGGTTCCGCACGCGGAACTGCTTGTCTTTATACATGTTGCAGAAGGTGCATTTATTGTGGGAGCAGCCGATGGTCACCTGCACCAGCAGGCTGTATGCCTCGCTGGGAGGCCTGTAAATGTTTCCGACATAGCGCATACGTTTTTTCTCCTATTATCTCCTATCGTTGGTCTACCGTTGATCTGTCATGAATCAGGGGATCTACATTCTTTCCGGCGCATCCATGCCCAGCAGTGCCAGACCGTTGCGGATGGCCGTCTTGGCTGACAGTACCAGTGCCAGTTTCGCCGTCTTTTCTTCTTCATTGTCCACCAGGATGTGTTCATCATGGTAGAAGCGGTTAAAGCTCTGTGCGATATCCACGATATGCCGTGTCACGATGGACGGTTCATACTTTTCTCCGGCTTCCCGGATTACTTCCGGCAGCTTGTACAGCAGTCTTGCCAGCTGGAAGGCGCTTTCACCGGTAAGGTAAGAAGCCTTCACTGCATCCGCCTGCTCTGCCTTTGCCACCGCCTCTGCGCCGGCGTTCCGCAGCACGCTGGCACATCTCGCATAGGTGTACTGCACGTACGGGCCGGTTTCTCCGTTGAAATCCAGTACCTTATCCCAGGAGAACACGTAGTCCTTGATCCGGTTGTTGGAAAGCTCGTTGAAGATCACCGCACCGATGCCCACCTGCTTGGCGGTTTCGTCGATGTTATCGGTAGCAACGCCCTTTTCCTTGATGATTTCTCTGGTCTGCTCCACCGCACGGTTCAGAACATCCTCCAGGAATACCACACGGCCGTGACGGGTGGACATGGTGCCGTCTTCCAGGCTTACCAGACCGAACGGCACATGGACGCAGTCTCTGGCCCATTCATAGCCCATCAGTTCCAGGATCTGGATCCACTGCTGGAAATGCAGATTCTGCTGTGATGCTACCACGTAGATGTTCTTATAGAAGTCGTAGGTTTCCTTTCTGTATACCGCTGCCGCAATATCTCTGGTGATATACAGGGTGGAACCGTCGGACTTGGTGATCAGGGCCACGCCCAGACCGTATTTCTCCAGATTTACCACGTGCGCACCCTGGGATTCTTCCAGAAGTCCCTTTTCTTCCAGTTCCTTTACGAAACGCGGCATTTTATCGGAATAAAAGCTTTCGCCGTTGTAAGAGTCAAATTCAATGCCCAGCATTTTATATACCCGGCTGAATTCCTTCAGGGATTCGTCACGGAACCACTGCCACAGCTCCACTTCTTCCGGTTCACCGTGCTCCAGCTTCGTGAAAATCTCTCTGGCCTCGTCATTGAGTTCCGGATGACTTTCCGCTTCTTCATGGAATTTGGTATAGTAGCTCAGCAGGGTCTTGATCGGCTCGTTGATGACGTCTTCCTTGTTGCCCCAGTGGCGGTACGCACAGATCATCTTGCCGAACTGAGTACCGTAGTCGCCCAGGTGATTGATCCGGATCACGTTGTAACCCAGGGCACTGTAGATTTTGTTGATGGAATTGCCGATGACGGTACTTCTGATATGACCGATATGGAACGGCTTGGCGATGTTCGGGGAAGAATATTCGACGATGACCGTCTTTCCCCCGCCCACATTGCTCTTGCCGTATTCTTCCTTTTCCGTGAGAACTGCGGAAACCACATCTCCCACGAATTCTTCTCTGGAAATGAACATATTTACATAGGCATTGACCTGCTCCACCTTTTCAAACATGGCATTTCCGCGGATGGCATCCGCAATTCCTCTGGCAATCAGAGGCGGTGCTTTCCGCAGAGTTTTGGCCAGCTTGAAGCATGGAAATGCGTAGTCTCCCATTTTCGCATCCTGCGGCACTTCAATCATGGACAGGATCTCCTCTGCAGTCAGATCCTGGATCTGTTCTGCAATCAGCTTGCTGATTTCTTCTTTAAAGTTTACCATTTTTTTGTATCTCCTCGTTATTTCCCATGCTGTGCGCATGTACTTCCCAAAATATGCTCTCCCGGCTTACTTCTCCTGCGCGAGCCACCGGAGGATGGTCTCGGTGTCCTTTTCGCTGATGACAGGAATCCCTTCTTCCACCAGCATCTGCGCAAAAACACCGTCTCCCTCTGTCAGCGTGCCGGTAAAGGTGCCGTCATAGATTTTCCCGCAGCCGCAGGAAGGACTGTTTGCTTTCAGGATGGCCCCTTCCAGAGGCTCTCCGCTGCAGTCTGCTGCCATCCGGCAGGTTCCGAGAGAAAGGACTGCACCTTTTTCGAAGGCTTCCGTCACATCCTTTCCTTCTTTATCCACAATCCTTCTTCCCTGCCGCTCGGCAGGCGGACGGGGAACCGGCAGTCTGGCCGCACCTTCCGGACAGACGACCACATGCTTTTTCTGCTCGCAGAAATCGACGACTTCCTGACAGCGGTTGTTCCCGCCGTTATATTTACAGTTATGCCCAAGCAGGCAGCTGCTTATGATATACATGTTTCTTACTCCTTCAGCTTGACGATGGTGACGCCTTCGCCGCCTTCGTTATATCCTCCCTTGCGGAAGGATGCCACATGTTTGTGGCGTTTCAGCAGATTCCGGATTCCGTCCTTCAGAATCCCTTCTCCTCTGCCGTGAATAATAGTGACCTCCTTCAGTCCTGCCATGTACGCATCGTCCAGATACTTATCCACATTGAAGCAGGCATCTTCCAGATTCTGTCCCTGCACATTGCAGTTTATGGAGATGGACATGGCCTTCTGCTTGTACATGAAGCCATATCTTCCGCTTCCGCCGGCAGGTTTCTTTTTCTTTTTGGTACCGTCATTGATCAGTACCAGCTCCTTCAGATTGGCACCGATCTTCATGATGCCCACCTGCACCATCAGGTCGCCTTTTTCATCCGGCAGAGTCAGGATTTCTCCGTTCTGATCCAGTGTCAGAAGCTTCACCCGGTCTCCCACCTTCAGATCGGCTGCATTGACCGGATTTTCGTTATTCACCTCTCGTATGGTGCGCCGCTGGGCGTATTCGCTGTCCTTTTCGCGGATCTTTTTCCGGCTTTTCTCGAACCGTTTCGTCCGCTCTCCCAGGCTGTCCAGCTTCGCCAGCTCTTTCAGCTCCTTCTGGACCTCCGCGGCGGTATCCTTGGCATCCCGCATGATAAACCGGGCTTCCTCCCTGGCTTTCTCAAGGATTTCTTTTTTCTGCTTCTCCAGCGCCGCCTGCTGCTTTTCCAGCTCGGCTTTCATCTTCTCCGCCGAAGCCCGAAGGGCAATTGCCTCATCCCGCTCTGCTTCTGCCTTTTTCCGATCTGCCTCAATGGCAGAAATCACATCTTCAAACTCCATGTCCCCCCGTTCGATGAGGGTGCCGGCACGGTCAATGATGTCATCCGGAAGGCCCAGCTTTCTGGAAATCTCAAAGGCGTTGGATTTTCCCGGAATACCGATGGACAGTTTATATGTGGGACTCAGAGTCTCCACATTGAATTCCATGGAAGCGTTTTCCACACCGCCGGTGGAAAGCGCATATTTTTTCAGTTCGTTATAATGGGTGGTGGCAATGGTCGTGGCGCCCTGCCTGCGCAGACGCTCCAGAATGGCAATGGCCAGTGCCGCACCTTCCGTCGGATCGGTCCCCGCACCCAGCTCGTCCAGAAGCACCAGCGTATCCGGTCCGGTTTCTTCCACCACCTGAACGATATTCTTCATGTGAGAGGAAAAGGTGGACAGACTCTGCTCGATGCTCTGCTCATCGCCGATATCGGCGAAAATATTCTGAAATACCGGAAGCTGGCTGGTGGACAGCGCAGGAATGTGCAGCCCGCTCTGTGCCATCATGGCAAGCAGTCCCACCGTTTTCAGAGTGACAGTTTTGCCGCCGGTATTCGGCCCCGTCACAACCAGTGTGGAATAGCCGGCGCTGCCGCCTGCTGCCACATGGATCGGCACCACTTTTTTCTTATCGATGAGAGGATGACGTGCCTGCTTCAGATCCACATATCCCTTCTCATTGATGACGGGACATTCTGCCCGCATCATGACAGACAGCTTCCCCTTGGCGAAGATCACATCCAGCTTCGTCAGAAGCTTCTGATTGTTGCGCAGATCGTGAAAATGCTCTGCCACATTTCCCGAAAGTTCTGCCAGAATCCGCTCGATTTCCGCCTTCTCTGCCAGTTCAAGCTCCCGCAGCTCATTGTTCAGATTCACGATGACCTGCGGCTCGATGAAGAGGGTGGCACCGGTGGATGACTGGTCGTGGACGATGCCGCTGACCCTGCCCCGGTGTTCTGCCTTGACCGGCACCACATACCGGCCGTCCCGCATGGTTACGATGGCGTCCTGCAGATACGTCTTCATTCTGCCGGACGATGCTCCGCCGTATGTCCCGAAGCTGCGGAGAAGCGCTGTCCGCCATCTCATCCTCGGATAAAATGCATCGATCAATGTTGTCCGCAAGACGAGGGAACGTAACCAGCACCTCTGCCATGGCCTGCAATGCAGGCAGTTCCGGCAGATCGCTTTTAAACCAGGTGGCCACGTTGTCGGCCACCCGGATGTTATACAGTACCTGCAGCAGCTGCCGCATGGTCAGACTGCCGCCTTTTCTGCAGAAATGCAGGGCAGGATCGATATCATAAATCTGCCCCAGGGGTGCAGCCCCCTTATGGATGATGGCCGCCGCTGCCTCGCTGGTTTCTTCGAGGCGCTCACGGATGCGGCGCACATCCGTATCCGGCCGGAACCTGCCGACGATCTCCTTCGCCATCTCACAGCCGGCCTGCTGCCGGAGCATGTCAATGACCTTGTCATACTCCAGCACCTGGAATGTCTTCTTATTCATCCGTTCTCCTGTACTTATCAAGTTCACTTTTCAGTCTGATATTTTCCATTTGAAGGTCAAAGAAGGAATTTTCAAACTCGCTGCATTTATCCTGCAGCTGGCGGTATTTCTCTTCCGCCTCTTTTTTTTCTTCGTTGGTCCGGGCAGCACTCTCCTTATACTGGAGAAAGCTCTTTTTCGCCTCGTCCCACATTTTCAGATAATGCTGGGCGTCTTTTTCCAGCTGCTCTCTGGAAGCGGTCAGCTCCGCAATCTGCTCCTTTGCACTGAAATACTCGTCTGCCACGTTGATGGCGGCGAGAACGGCCAGGGATCCCTGTGCATTGCTGGCATAATTCCTGCCCACCTCACGCATTTTTTCGTCCACATAGGATGCAATTTCCCTTATGGTTTCCTCGTCCCTGTCACCTGCGATCGTATAGTCCTGACCGTAAATCCGGACCTTTACTCTGGCTCCTGCTTCATCCATGATCGTTCTCCTACATGTCTCTCAGTACGGCATCCAGTTTATCTTTCAGTGCTTCCAGCACTCTGCCGTGGGCAGCTGCCACATCTTCATCGGTCAGAGTCCTGTCGTTATGACGGTAAGTCAGATTGAAGGCCACGCTCTTCTTTCCTTCTTCCACCTGTTTTCCTCTGTATATATCAAACAGCTTTACATTTCTCAAAATCTCAGTGCCTGCTTCCCGAATGACTGCTTCCATGTCTCCCACGGTCACGTCTTCGTCCACCAGCAGTGCAATATCTCTGGTCATTGCAGGGTACTTCGGCAGCGGCACGAATACTTTCTCCAGATCTGCCAGCTCCGTCACGGTATTGAACATGAGCTCTGCGGCATAGCAGCGGGTGCTGATGCCATACTTGTCGGCAACCTGCGGATGTACTTCACCCATGATGCCCAGTTCCACTTCTTCCACAGCCGGACCGCTTTCCAGCTCCACATCGTGATGTGCCACGATGCGTGCACAGCGTCCCGGGTGATATACGCCGTATTCACTTTCGGCGATGAACTCCAGATCCCGGATTCCCAGCTTGGACAGAAGTGCTTCCACCATACCCTTCAGATAGAAGAAGTCCGCACCGCCGCCATAGAGACCGATGCACAGATTATCCTGCTCATCCGGCAGTCCCTTAGGGTCGATCAGATTGGCCGTAAAGGTGTTTCCGATCTCGAAGGCTCTGACGGCTTCGATGTTTCTGGAATAGTTTCTTCCCAGAACCTCCAGCATAGCCGGTGTCAGGATGGTACGCATCACAGAAGTATCTTCTCCCAGCGGGTTGAGAATCTTCACGAAGCATCTTTCCCAGGAATCCTCATCAATCCGCACATTGTCCACACCCTTCGGGCTGACGAAGGAATAGGTCTGAATTTCAGTCGCACCCAGGCCGCAGAGGGTGTCTCTGGCCAGATCCTTGATGCTTCTTTCATAGGTCTGTCCGGACTCATTATTTCCTCTCGGAATGGTCACCGGAATTCTGTCATATCCATAAAGACGGGCAACTTCTTCTGCCAGGTCTTCTTCTATTTCAATATCCTGGCGGACGGTCGGCGCAGTGACATACATGTCATCGCCTTCCCCTTCCACCTTCATTTCCAGACTTTCGAAATACTTCACCATGTCTTCTCTGGAAAGCTGCAGACCCAGGATCTTATTGATCCGGCTGACTCTGCCGTGCACCGGTCTGGCTTCTACCACCTGCGGATATACATCCACGCTGCCGCCTACCACGGTACCGGCGCCGATGAGTTCAATGAGAGCGCAGACACGGTCAGCAGCTGCTTCGCAGAGATTCGGGTCGATGCCCTTTTCATATCTTCCGGAGGCTTCGGTTCTCAGCTTCAGCCTGGAGGAAGTGGACCGGACGCTGGATCCCAGGAAGTTGGCAGATTCCACCACGATGGTCCTGGTATCTGCTTCGATCTCAGAATTCAGGCCGCCCATGACGCCTGCAACTGCCACGGATTTTTCTCCGTCCTTGATCATCAGCATGTCAGAGGTCAGGGTTCTCTCGGTTCCGTCCAGCGTGGTGAATACTTCGCCGTCTTCTGCCGTATCCACCACGATCTTGTGACCTGCGATGCTGTTGATATCGAAGGCGTGAAGTGGCTGGCCGTATTCCAGCATGACGAAGTTGGTAATATCCACGATGTTATTGATCGGACGCATACCTGCATGGATCAGCCGTCTCTGGAGCCACCACGGGGAATCGCAGATTTTTACATCCTTAACGATTCTGGCTGTATACCGCTTGCAGAGCGGGGATTTCACCTCGACGCTGATGTAGTCGGAAGCATCTCCCTCCGTATGCTCGCAGCCGGTCTTCGGATAGCGGAGCTGGGTGCCGAAGGTGGCGGCAGCTTCTCTTGCCATGCCGATCATGGACAGGCAGTCCGGACGGTTCGGGGTGATTTCGAAGTCGATGATCGAATCCTTCAGCTGCAGTGCCTCCGCAAAATCCGCACCCACCGGGTATTCTCCGTCCAGAATCCAGATGCCGTCTCTCTGATTTACAGGAACCACCTTGTCTTCGAAGCCCAGTTCACCGAAGGAACAGAGCATGCCGTTGGACATCACGCCCCGCAGCTTGCCTTTGGTGATCTTCACGCCGCCTTCCTGCTTCGGCTGTCCGTGGAGCGGTCCCGGAATCCGGCTTCCGTCCAGTGCCACCGGCACATACGCACCTTCAAACACATTCGGTGCACCGGTTACAATCTGAACCGGCTCTTCCGCACCGATATCCAGCTGGCAGACCACCAGCTTATCGGCGTCCGGATGCTTTTCTATCTTTACAATCTTGCCTACCACAACTTTTTCCATGTCGGTTCCGACTTCTTCACAAGTTTCCAGGTTGGAACCGGATAAGATCATTCCGTCACAGAACTGCTGTGTATCTACATTTACATCTGTATAATCTTTTAACCATTCTAATGAAACTATCATAATTCTATTGCCTCCCCTGTTATTTGAACTGATTGATGAACCGCATGTCGTTTTCGTACATCAGACGGATATCGTCGATTCCGTACTTCAGCATGGCTACACGTTCCACGCCGATACCGAATGCGAATCCGGTGTACTTTTCCGTATCGATGCCGCCCACCTTCAGAACATTCGGGTGTACCATACCGCAGCCGAGGATTTCAATCCAGCCGCTGCCCTTGCAGACACGGCAGCCCTTGCCGCCGCACTTGAAGCAGGATACATCCATCTCTGCCGAAGGTTCGGTGAACGGGAAGTGATGCGGACGGAATTTGGTTCTGGTCTCCGGACCGAAGAGCTGCTTGGCAAACCGGTCCAGGGCACCCTTCAGGTCTGCCATGGTGATTCCTTCATCTACCACCAGACCCTCTACCTGATGGAACATCGGGGAATGGGTCGCATCAGGCGTATCGCAGCGGAAGCAGCGGCCCGGCGCAAAAACACGAATCGGCGGCTGCTGGTTCTGCAGTGTTCTGACCTGCACACAGGAGGTCTGTGTCCGCAGCAGAACGTCATCGGAAATATAGAAGGTATCGGTCCAGTCTCTTGCCGGATGATCCGGTCCGGCGTTCAGTGCGTCAAAGTTGTTGAACACGGTCTCAACCTCCGGGCCCTCCACCAGGGAGTATCCCATGGACTTGAATACCTTGGACATTTCCTCGATGGTGACGGTAATCGGATGTTTGCTGCCCATTTCGAAGCCTCTTCCCGGTTCTGTCACATCGATCTTTTCTGCTTCAAATTTCGCCTGCTGTGCTTTTTCTTTCAGATGGGCAAAGGTTTCTTCCAGATGTGCCTCGATTTCCGCACGCACCTGGTTGGCAGCCTGTCCCAGTTCTTTTCTTTCTTCCGGCGTCAGCTTGCCCATACTGCGGAGAATCTCCGTCAGCTGGCCTTTTTTGCCCAGTACCTTTACTCTCACGTCCTCCGCATCCTGCAGAGAAACGGCATTTTTCAACTGTTCTTTGGATTCTTCTAAAATCTGTTTTAATCTTTCCTGCATTTCTTTTCTAACCTCTCGTCATGAATTTCCTGATGTATGACACTACCACTCCCGGCAGGCTCTCTGCCGCATGGACTCGTACATGAGCACCGCCGCAGCCACCGCCGCATTCAGCGACTCGATGGCGCCGGTCATGGGTATTTTTATCTTAATATCCGCTCTTTCGATGAGTTCCTTCGAAATTCCGTTTCCCTCATTGCCGATGATGAGTGCCACATTTTCCCTCAGATCCACATCGTAGTAATACCTGTCTGTGTCAAAACAGGTGGCTGCTAGTTTACCGCCTGCTGCCTTTATGAACGATACCAGCTCATCGTAATCGTCCATAAAAACAACCGGCACCCTAAACAGTGAGCCGGCCGCCGCGCGAACCACCTTCGGTGAGAACACATCGGCTGTACCCTTCATCACTGCCACCAGTCCATATCCGGCTGCATCGGCAGTCCGTATGATGGTACCGATATTGCCCGGATCCTGCAGCCTGTCCAGAACAACAAAATTTCCCGCGGCGCCTTTTTCCATCAGCGCAGCCCGGGAAACTTCCGGTTTCCTTACAATGGCCAGGACACCCTGACTGGTGTCGGTGAGAGCCAGCTTCCGGAACAGACCCTCTTCCAGCACGAAGGTCTTCTCCTCCATCCCCGGAGGAAGTCCCGTATAGCCCTTCCGTATCAGTACCGTTTCCACGGCTGCCCCCTCCCGGACGGCTTCCTCCAGCAGGTTTTCTCCCTCGATCAGATAGAGACCCAGCCGGTCACGGTACTTTCTGGCGGCAAGCTGCTCACACAGTTTCACTATTCTATTGTCTCTGGATGTGATTTCACGCATGAAATACTGCCGCCTCTCATGATTTATGAATGATACTTTCTTAACCGAAAAGCCGGCTCATCACCGGCTCATACAGTTGTTTACTTTAAGAACTTCGGAATTTCGAATCTGGAAGGTGTCTGTTCTTTTTCTTCCTTTTCCAGAATATCCGGCAGATTGACTTCTCTGCCCGCAATGCCGTCGATTCTTCCGAATACATCGTCGCTTCCGGCAGACTGCGGTACCGCAGATTCCGGCTGCTTCTGCGTCTCCTGTGATACTGCCTCCTGTCCGCCGATGGCTCTGCTTTCCAGC
>JAEDMR010000203.1 GCA_016302925.1 Bacillota bacterium | reverse complement strand
AGAACGGCTGATCATGCCCAATCCGGCCAATCTGTGCTGCGGCACAGGGCTGTGTGGATCCTGCAGCCATACCGATAAAGACGGTCTTACCGTAAGGCTTTGCAAATGCAGTCCGGTCGTGATAGAATAGAACCAGACGAAAGAGAGGTAATCCATGAACGTACTGCGAAACACCACGGCACTGGCCCTGACCATGTGCCTCCAATATGCCGATGAAAACGGCACAGCCGTCGACGCAACCTGCGGAAACGGCAACGATACCCTGTGGCTGGCAGAGCATTTTGCCAGAGTCTATGGCTTCGATATTCAGGAAAGTGCCATCCGGACCACAGCCGCAAGGCTGGAAGAAGCAGGACGGACCAATGTGGAACTGATTCACGACAGCCATGAGCATATGGCGAAATACGTGAAAGAGCGGCCGAAGGTCATCGTGTTCAATCTGGGATATCTGCCCGGCGGCAGCAGAGAAATCAGCACCCGCTGCGGTACCACCATGGAAGCCCTTGCCGGTGCACTGGATCTGCTGGCAGTGGACGGACTCCTCTGCGTGACCATGTATCAGGGACACAGAGAGGGTTATCTGGAACGGGTGAAAGTTCTGGAATGGGCCCGGAATCTGGATAAATCCATATACCACTGTATACGGACGGATATGATCAATCAGCCGGGCATGCCGCCGGAAATCCTGTGGATCACGAAGAAAAAAGAAACGGAAAAATAAGTCTGATCCGAACCTCCCCTGCATAGAAATAGCAGGGGAGGTTTTTCATTATGAGCAAAATATTCATTCTCGGCGGTGGATGGGCGGGCTGCAGTGCGGCGCTCATCGCGGCCAAACAGGGTGCGCAGGTTACCCTGGCGGAAAAAACAGATTTGCTGCTGGGTGCAGGTAACGCAGGAGGGATTATGCGGAATAACGGCAGGTTCACAGCAGCGGAGGAAAATATCGCCCTGGGAGCAGGGGAAATGTTTCAGATTACGGACCGGTATGCGGTCCACAGGAATGTGGACTTCCCCGGTCATGAACATGCCAGCTTTTATGATATTACGAAGGTGGAGCCGGCGGTACGCCGGCTCCTTGCAGACAGGGGTGTGGAAGTGCGGCTGTGCTGCCGCGGCATCGATGTGAAGTGGGAGCCGGTAAGCGATGGCCTTTCCGGCAGCGGTCCGACGTATGAGGGTTCGGATGAAGGTGGAAACCTGGCCGGAGAAAGCCGAAAACTGATGATAGCAGTGAAGACTGTAACGGCGGGGCCGGTATCTTCCGATGGGCAGGGCTGTTGGGAAGAGGCGGATGTCTTCGTGGAAGCCACCGGTTCCAGCGGTCCTATGGGCAACTGTATGCGGTACGGCAACGGCTGCGCCATGTGTGTTCAGCGCTGCCCGGCCTTCGGCCCGCGGGTCAGCCTGACCGCGCGGGCCGGGGCTGCCGACCTGGCAGCCTGCCGCGAAAGCGGCAGGCCGGGCGCACTGAGCGGATCCTGCAAACTGGAAAAAAAGAGCCTGTCCCGGAAAATTCAAAAAAAACTGTCCCGGGACGGCTATGCGGTGATCCCTTTGCCGCCGGAACTGATTCAGAAAGGGAAACTGAAAGAAAAGGTCTGCCAGCAGTATGCGCTGGACGCCTTCGCAGAGAATCTGATCCTGATTGACACAGGAGAAGCGAAGCTGATGAGCCCGTTTTTTCCGCTGGAAAAGCTGCGCATGGTGGAAGGGTTTGAAGAGGTGCGCTTTCTGGATCCGTGCAGCGGAGGGCAGGGAAATTCCGTCCGGTACATGAGCGTCGGCATGAGAGAAGATACCATGCGGGCCGCAGGCTTTCAGAATCTGTTCCTGGCAGGCGAAAAATCCGGATTTTTCGTCGGCCATACCGAAGCCATCACCACAGGAAGCCTGGCGGGATATAACGCAGCCCGCTTTGCAGCCATGCACGCCGGAGTGCCGCAGACTGAAACCATGCACGCCGGAGCATCGCAGACCGCAGCATCTGCTGCGGCAGAAAAGTCGGGACTGCTGATTTTGCCGAGAAATCTGGCAGTGGGAGAACTCCTGGCATACGCCCAGGAAGCCCTGCTGGAGGAAGACGGACTGTACCGTCGGTTCACATTCGCGGGCGGGGAGTTTTTTCAGCACATGAAGGAGAAGGATCTGTATCGGACTGATCCGAAGGAGATCCGAAAGGTCGTGGAAGCCACCGGACTTCTGGGAATTTACGAAAAGTAGGAAACTTAGCGCCAGGCTTGCCGGATCCAAGGCTTATGTATGCAGCGATTTTTTCGGACACTGCTCGACGCAGGTGAAGCAGAGAATGCATTCGGTGCCGTTTTCTCGCTTACGGGAATTGTCGGCGGGGTTCACGTTCATCGGACACACCTTCCGGCACTTTCCGCAGGAGACGCATTTGTCAGTATCGTTTTTAATCCGCAGCAGGGCGAAATAGCTGGCAGGTTTCAGGAAGGCCGTCACAGGGCAGATGTACTTGCAGAAGGCTCGGTTATCCTGAAAGGCAAAAGCCAGGGCGATGCCGACGATGTAGTATACGGCGTTTCCGATGAGGAAGCTGTAAAACATGACCCGTTCCAGATTGGGTACCTGAAGAAGAAACAGGACGCCGACGAAGAGCAGGGAGCCCGCAAACACAAGATACCGGAGGAAACCCAGTTTTTTTCTCGGCTGTGCCGGTACTTTATAAGGCAGCAGGTCCAGAATCATGGCAGTCCAGCAGGCATAGCCGCACCAGCCGCGGCCGAAGAGAAGGGGACCGCAGATCTTGGCAACCAGGTAGTGGATGACCGCCGCCTCAAACACGCCGAGGAACAGATAGTACCAGAATCCTTCAATCTGCATGTTTTCCCCCGACAGAATTCCCAGATATATCAGCATGTAAAGTCCTACGGCAAACTGAACCACATGGCGGGCGTAGCGGAAGCGGTTTGCATAGAGTGCCAGGCCGATGGCCAGACAGGTGCCGATGTAAGTGAAATTAAACAGATAAAAGAGATTGTCCAGCGTGAGCCAGAGTGTGACGGCGATGGCTTCGAAAACAAGCCAAAGGATGATGGGAAACTGATATTTTTTCATGGATGAGACCTCTGCTGCATTTTTTTCTATATTTTAGCACAGGGGATATCCGGAGTCCATACGAAATGACAGAGAAGCGCCGCATGTCACGTTCCGATGCGATGTCCAAACGGCCCGGACACCTTGCGGCATGCAGGATTCTATGGTACAATAGGGCGAAAAGATTTTGCCCGGAAACGCCGTCGGTCTGTGCAGCAGAACAGCGCAGGCGGAGAGCAGGATGGGCAGCAAGGAGCGGACAAAGGATGAGAATCAACAAATATATTGCCCAGGCCGGCGTGGCAAGCCGCCGCAAGGCTGACGAACTGATTGAGAACGGAAATGTGAAGGTCAACGGTGCCGTGCTGCGGGAGCCGGGCTATGACGTGCAGGAAGGCGACCGGGTCATGGTCAACGGACGGGAGATCAGCGGCGCCCAGAAGATGGAATATGTGCTGATCAATAAGCCCCTGGGCATGGTGACCACGGTGGAGGATGATAAAGACCGGCTGACGGTGATGGACGTGGTGAAGGACATCGATGCCCGGCTGTTTCCGGTGGGA
>JAEDMR010000202.1 GCA_016302925.1 Bacillota bacterium | reverse complement strand
CCGGCAATCCCCGGCTGAACGGATTTTGCGAAAAATAAAGAAAGAACCGAACACCATCATACGCGACTTGCGGTTATGAATGTCAAGCAACCTGGCACTAACGGAAGCTGGAATTTCCTTTTGGAATACTCCTCTTTGAGCTGGTTTAAATAATCAGGACGATTTATGAGTTTCGTCATGACAGGCCTCCTGTATTCTCTTATCTATATTACTATATCCAATGATACCTGAAAAAATCTGCAAGTCAATATTTTCGGAATTACAAGTCAAAAACTATATAAAAAACGGATTTTTCGGCAATAAATGGGGAAAACTTCATGAGGGTTGCGAGTGCATTTGATTTAGAATCATTCGTAAAATTACGGAGTGATTCCGGAAAGTACGATTGTTCCGGCAGCAGGATTGTGTTATGATTGAGGCATCAAAAGTACAAGCGAAGACAGCAAGGAGAAAAATAAATTGAAAGAAAACAGGAAACATCGGAAAAAAATTACCGCATTGCTGGTGCTCATGCTGATGCTCACCACGGTGATCGGCAGTGCGGATTTTGCGGAGGCGGGTACTTATAAAGGGACCTGGTGGCTGAAGGTCAATACCCAGTGCAATGTGGTGACAGCCTACAAGAGGGTGGACGGAGAGTGGGAACCGGTGCGGGCAATGCTCTGCTCGACAGGTCTGAATGATACAACGCCGCAGGGGGGCTTTTTCCTGAAGGGGCGCTGGAACTGGGGCGCACTGTATGAGGGTGTGTATGGGCAGTACTGCACCCATATCACAGGGGATATTCTGTTTCATTCTGTGTTTTATAACGAGCAGTATAAAAAGAACAGCATGCCCATTGAGGAATACAACAAGCTTGGGGAACCGGCTTCTCACGGCTGTGTGCGGCTGACTGTCATGGATGCCAAGTGGGTCTATGAGAATTGTCCGAAGGGAACGAAGGTGACCATCTACAGCAGCAGTAAATCGGGACCGCTGGGTAAACCGGAGCGGATTCCTGTGATTACGAAGCGGGAGACTACCTGGGATCCGACGGATCCGGATCCGAAGAATCCCAACTTCAAGCTGAAGCCGCCGGTAATAACCATCTCAGAGGAAAAGGAAACGGAGATTCCATATGGAAGCAGGTATTCGCTGACCAGCGGCGTCTCTGCCCAGGATCCCAACACGTTTATGAAGCTGGATGAGCTGATTACCGTCAGCAAGGTGAAAAAATGGTCAGCGGATGAGCAGCGTTATATATCCGCGTCGTTTACTACGAAGAAGCCGGGAACCTATAAGGTGACCTATACGGTGGACGATCCGTACAGCGGCCGCAGTAGCAAGACGATCAAGGTGAAGGTGATGAAAAAAGGATAACGGCAGCAGGCACCGGCCACAGGAATGATTCTGGCGAATGTCTTCTGAAACAGAGAGGAATCCTGCAAATTATGCAAGCTGCAAATTGACAAATCTCTGAATTATGATAAAATGATTGATACAGCACTGCCAGGTAAATTCAGGAAAGCGTGTGAGGTTTGGAGCCACGATGAATCAAAAATGGAAAAGCATCATCATTCTGCTTTTGGCGGCAGTACTTCTTGCTGCGGTCATACAGATGGGAATTGGATATGAAGTGTATTCTCGTGCGGAAAGAATCCACACGGAAGACAACTGGACACTGGAGTCGGATTCTGGTGAAAAGACCCCGGTGGTTTTGCCGTACGCATATTCCGGAGAGGAACAGAAGATATATCGTTTTTCTGCGATCCTGACCTGCCAGCCGGAAAATGCCAATGCGTTCTGTGCTTTTATCGAGCTGAACCACTCCTTCTTCCGGGCATACCTGGATGGTGAGGAGATTTATCATTATACGGAAAATGATGTACCGGAGGCCGGCCATTCCCCCGGAAATGCCAGTGTGGCTGTGCCGCTGCCGGATGATTTCACAGGGAAAGAGTTCGTACTGGAGGTATGGTCTGCACTGGACAGTTCTGACCGGTGCTGGATCCGTCTTCCGGAATTTTCGGATTATGACACCTATATGCGCAGATGTTTCATTGAAAGCCTGCCGGAGAGTCTGATGGCGATCATTCTGTGCACGGTAGGTCTGATTCTGACGGCTATCGGTTTTTTCGTCAGTGGGACACGATACGCATTTCGTTCGGGATTCCTCGGGCTGTTTCTGGTTCTGTTTGGCTGCTTTTCCATAACCGTCGATCGCTACCTGTTATATATCATCGGAAACCCGTATCCGGTTTATCTGCTGAACTTCATCCTGTTTGCGGCATTTCCTCTGCCGCTGCTGCGTTTTCTGCAGGATTTCGTAAATAAGCCGCTCCGGAAGTGGTATCAGGTTGTGGAGGCGATTGGCATTGCCAACCTGGCGGTGCAGTGTGTGCTGCACTTCGCCGGAATCATGGACTTCCGGGAAATGCTGTCGGTCACGCATGGATTTGATGTTGTATGCGTGCTGCTTGTGATCACCACGCTGTTTCTCACCAATACGGATCAAAATCCGCAGAAACGGCTTGTACTTTTGAGCTTTGTTCCTGTGGGAATCGGAGCATGTATCGATCTGGTCAACTATTATTCCCGTATCCTTCCGACGGAAAGCTCCACTTTTTTCCTGCAGATTGGGATTGTAATCTTCACATTCATTCACCTGTGGGGTATTATCGCGGATATTTTCCGCACTTTCCGTGCGGGGATTGAGCAGATGTTCTATAAGCAGATGGCATTTAAGGACAGTCTGACGGGGCTTTCCAACCGTGCTGCGTTTATGGCAAGTTCCGAGGTGATCAACAATCACCGGGAAAAGTACAGTCGTGTGCTCTGTTTCTGTGCCGATATCGATGATCTGAAGAGTGTCAATGACGAGCTGGGGCATGCAGCGGGGGATGAACTGATCTGCAGCGTGGCATGCTGTCTGCGTAATACCTACAGCAGTTATGGTACGGTTTACCGGATCGGCGGAGACGAGTTCACCGGTCTTCTGCAGGAACTTACGGTGCAGGAAGCAGAGGCGCTTGCGGAGAAAATGTATGCTGAAATGAAAAGAACCACATCAATGGGCGCGCCTGTCCATTTTTCGATTGGATTTTCACTGATGACCCGAAAAGACCGGGATGTGTCAGAGGCAATGAAGCGTGCGGACCAGGAAATGTATGAAGAAAAAAGACGAAAAAAACAGCAGGAAATGCAGTTTGAAATTGATCTGAATCCGAAACAGGAATCGGATTGTGAATGAAGGAAAAACGCCTGATGGGGAAAGAACCGTCAGGCGTTTTGTGGTTTTATGGGATATACTTCTCGAAATTCCTCCTCGCTGAGCAGGGCGCCTTTTACGGAAACGATTTTTGCCGAAACGGCATTGGCTGCGGTCAGGGCTTCAGACAGTGATAAGCCTCTGGCCAGGCAGGCCATGACGGCGCCGCAGTGTCCGTCGCCGGCACCGATGGTATCTGTGACATGGGAAACCGGAAACGACGGAATGCGAACGAAAGCCGCATCTGCAGAGTAATAGCATGCGCCATCTGCCCCTTTCGTAATGATGACGGTATTATCTGTCCGCACATACATCTGCTTCGCAGCCGTTTCCACCTCCGGGCAGCCGGTATAGCTGCAGATTTCCTCTCGGTTGAGATGAAGGACAGGATG
>JAEDMR010000024.1 GCA_016302925.1 Bacillota bacterium | reverse complement strand
ATATTGATGGCGCCGATAATCTGCTGCGCCACGATATCGCCGCCGCTGTAGCCCGACACCACCAGAGCGTAGACCCGCTTGCGGCTGAAATCATTGGTGCGGAACACCGCCGTCAGCCGATTGATGAAGGCCATAATATTTGCACTGACCGCATCGTTGTAGTTGGGGCAGATCAGCACCAGCACATCACATTTGATAATGGCCGGATATACCTTTTCTACCATAACGCCGCCATAAAAGCAACTGGAATTTTCACCGAAGTGCAGACATGTTTCATATTTGCAGCCCCGGCAGTCCCAGACCTGCCCGTTGCGGATGGAGATTTCCTCGATTTCCGCAGAGCCCTCCAGATGACGGGCCACCTTGGACCACAGAAGAAGGCTGTTGGACGTCTTCCTGCTGCTGGCATGAACCACCAGTACAGACGGATGGTCCGATCTTTCCTGCCGGAAATCCAGTATCTTTTCCACCATGCTGCCGGCACTTTTCCCGTAAGCGCCGCGGGGCGTGGTGTGATAATTCTTCGACAGCACCAGATAATTTTTCAGGCTGCCGGTCCCCTCCACCAGAGATTTTCCCGGAAACGTGCAGCCTGCCAGGTTGGCAGCGAAGGCTGTTCGCCTGCCGGCATCTTTGGTATAAAGATCTGTCACACCGTCCACCAGAATGCCGCCTACAGATCCTTCCAGCGCATCCCGGTGGGTGTGAAGGTATCTGCATACTTCCGCCAGTTCCAGATTGATGCCGCTTTCTTCCAGCTCCGCGGCGAACAGAATTCTGCCATGCTGCAGTTCTCCCCGATCTGCCGCTTCACAGAATGCATCGGCACCGTTGAGCCAGAGCACCTCCGCCTTTCCCTCTGCAGCAGCAAGGGCCTCATCCAGCACATCGTCCAGCCTTCCGCTCCCGTCCGGGTCGGTGAGATATACCACATAAAGCTCCAAATCCATCACCTTCTTACCGTATCCGGCACAGATTTTCATATGCCGTTTCGATTCTTGCATACAGTTTATCCGGCAGCTGCAGGTCCTCATATTCCAGCTGCAGACCGCAGATCCGGTTCTTCACCCCAAGAAATGCGCCTTTTGCAGCCACACCGTCCCCGGCCTGCTCCACCGCCCCGCCCAGATAGATGGAACTGTAATGCCACTGGCCCCGCAGGGTCCGGATCACCGACATGGCTCCCGAAGACAGGGCCGGTGCCAGATACGGCTTGAAGCCCAGCTCCCGCACCTGCAGGTTGGCTTCCACTGTCTGCTTCGTCAGCTGGCGGGACAGGTCGTCGTCATAGTGGTCTATGCTGTTGGCAATGACCAGATCCTGTCCATGGGGGCCGAAGGCCCGTCCTTCCATCGGATAGGACGCCAGGCGCGCATCCTGCCGGGCATAATACACGGCTCTCCGGTTCATGACCCCCAGGCCATAGCCCCGGATCTGCCCCGGCAGAAGGCCGGAAGCCAGGAGGGCCGCTTTGCACAGGGGATCCACCGGATCCGATACCACGGCGAAGATTCCTTCGTAGTTTCGCTCTGCTGCCATACGGGCGTAGTGTTCCACGATGGTCCGGTTGGCTTCAAACTGTACCATCCGCACATCTCCCGATGCCCCGATGGCAGGTACCGCCTTGCTGGCGCAGAACAGAAACATATCGCAGTCAAAGAGATTTTCTTCTGTGACGATTTCCACCGCCGGAAGCTTCGGTTCGTCCTCCTGTTCCTCGAAGGCCCAGCCGATCTGGTTCATTTCCATTTCATAGCGCCGACAGACCTTCTCATTGACATCGAAGATGCCGATGGTATCGATGACCCCGCCGCCCAGGACCTTCAGCCCCAGAAGCAGGGAAGCGCCCACATCACCCAGGGCAAGAATATGCACTCTGACCCCGCCGCAAGGCAAAGGACGTCGAAGTGAAAGAGAAACCCCATCCGGCGCCAGCTCCGAAAGGCGCCGGCCGGAAACCCGGGCGGATATATTTTGTTGATTCCCATCAGGGTAAAAAGCAGTCGTCATTTGAACATTTTCCTCATTCTGATCAGTCTTTCCATATCTTTTTCCACGTAAGCAGATGCGGCCACGTTTTCGTCGTAAAGCACGTGGCTTCCCAGATCCGGCCGTTTCGGCGCCTTGATGACTTCGCCCAGACGGCGCAGGGTCAGCTTCCGCTCGAATTCATCCTGATATTCCTCCTCCAGAGTCCGCAGGATGTCCCGAGCGTTTTCCAGGCAGGTCATGGAGTAGTCGTAGAGGCTGCTCTGAGACACATTTCCGAAGAAGGTCGGCACAGCAAACGGCAGAATCAGATTCAGGGACGGAATGTTGCCCTGGCTGGCCACGGTCACCTCCGGGTCCTTGATACTGTCGCCGCCCAGATACGGGTATACGGCCGTTTCGTCAATCCAGCACCGCAGGTTCGGCAGGAAGTATGCGCTGTCCACGGTCCGCTCCTTGACGGTCATCAGGTCGCGGCCCCGGCCGGTCTGCACACCCACCACGGTCTGCACCACGTCCACATGGTTTTCCTTCAGAATCGGATCCAGCTCCTTCATGCGGTAGCCTTTGTGGAGCAGGTCATCCACCAGAATCACCGGCCGGTTGAAGGATTTGATGGTCTTCACCTGATTGTCCAGTGAGGAATAGAAGCCGGATTCCTCTACGGTAAAGCCCGATACGTCCCGTGAGAAATATTTCTCGGTATGGAGGGCTTTGGTCACCGTGTTCGGAACCACCTCGCCTTCCAGCACTTTGCCGAACGGCACGGCCATATACGGGCCGTAGATCTTCTTCTCCCGCGGCATCACCGGAACCCCGTTGAGACGGGTGATCAGGCTGATCATCTTATGATGCATGATTCCGGCATTGAAGGACAGAATCAGTTCGCCCGGATAGATGCCGGTCAGCACCTTCAGAAGCCGGTTATGGGCCTCCTCCACAGCCTTCAGGACTCGCGGGTTCTTATTGAGCGGATTCTTGATGATGGTCTCCACGTTTTTGAATATGATAACCGGTGCCTTCATGTTTACCGCATAGATGGCCTTGCTGCTGCCCCGGCTGCTGCCCGGTGCGATGTTGGTGAAGCCCTGCTTCTCCAGGGTCTCGATGACACGGCCGCTCATGCCGGCAGGATCGCACGGATGGTAAACGACATAGGTATAGTCCCGCGCCAGCAGTTCGCTGAGCAATTCTGTCAGGATGGTCTGCCCCAGGTTGGCGATGGAACTCTTCCTGCTGTAGAACAGCCCGCCGATGACAGCAATAGCACCAGCCGCCTGACTGCGGATATATGCCGCAATATCCTGATCGCCGAACTCCGGCAGCAGATCAATACTGTCCAGACGGCTCACTGCCGCCAGAGCAACTACTTTATCATCCCGCATGCCGTCGCGGATCCGCACGGTCCGCACATCCTTCCTGCTCAGATATGCCTTTACTGCCGGATAATCGAAGCCCCAGTCCACCAGTTCTTCCTTCATATCCTCGATGGCTTCGCCGTCCCGGTCCATATAGGCTTCCAGCCGGATATCCCTGGCCTGGAGCACATGCTTGTAGGCAGGCTCCCGCAGATACAGGCCGTTTTCAAAGATATAGTTCTGGGCCACTGGATCAATCAGGTTGGAAATATCCCGGTTCAGGTCGATATTTTCACGGATCCGGGTGGAGCTGATATCTTCATAATATTCTTCCAGATGAAGATTGATGATTTCCCCGGTCACCGGATACGCCTTCGACGGTGCGGAAGCTGCCGCCCCGTGGCTGGTATCGCTGGTGGTTCGCCGGAAGATAATATGGTTGATGGAGTGGATGGAATTCTCCTGTGGCTCTGCCCGGTAGCAGGAGGCATTTTCGATGACGTCGCTGCCCGCGACGAAATACAGGTCCCGCTCCTTGAAAATCTTTTTCAGGCGGGCCAGATCCTGCGGATTGGCGATATTCACCGGAATATCGTCCGGGAAGATATAGATTTCTTCTTCATCGGCCACAGACATGTTCATGAGTTTTCTCCGCTGCAGCCGCGGCTGGGTCTTTTTCGACCAGCTGAACTCATCCAGCGCCAGATAGACCTCATAGCCCATGTTCCGGATCTCGGTGGCGATGGCCTTATGGCTCAGGCTGAACGGGTCAAATGTACCCGGGAAGAAGGCCACCTTCTGTCGTTCCGGAATGGCAAACGGTCCGGCTTCCACTTCATACTGACAGATGAACCGATAGATATGATTCAGCACCGCCGCATTGTTGAAGAAGTCCAGTCCCTCCTCCTTCAGCGCGTCATATAAGGTCAGGATCTTCTTGCCGCAGTGGCTGAAGATCTGGTATTTTTCCTCCAGTGACAGCTGCCGGGAACCGAAGATATGGGTTCCCAGGGTCCAGAGTGCCTCCGAGCTGATCACATTGTTATAATTGGCAAATCCGCGAAGGATCAGGTTCACCAGCTTGTACTTCCGTGCATCGGTCACAGCTTCCGTCTCTTCACCGCCGAAGTTCACCCGGTAGATCCGGTAATGCTCCAGCATGACGCCGAAGGTATGAAGCACCGCTGCTGCCACCTGACCGTTTCCGGTTTCCAGCAGCTTTTCCAGGTCAGCAATCAATTCGTCCAGCTCCTGCGGCGGCAGGTGCAGCATGATGACCCCCAGGTAGTTCGGAATGTATTTGGAGAACTGGTAGTCCCCGATTTCCAGGCCTTTTCCCAGTTCTACGGCAATTTCGTTTCTCTGCTCCAGCGGCATGCTGCCGATGATGGAAACCAGACCTTCTCCCGCAGCCCGACGCACGGTTACGGTTTCGCTGACCTTCACCAGATTGCCCAGGTGAGTGGCAACATGGAGTTCCTGTCCTTCTCCGTGATTTTTTAACAGATAGCTAAGCATCAGGTTAATATTGGCCACTTTTATGGTCCACGGCGTTCTGGCCTTCAGGTTGTCCAGGAACATTTCCGACAGGGCTTCTGCCGTCAGTTCTTTCTCCGGATCCAGCCCCAGGATTTTTTTCAGCCCCTTCTGGTAGCCTTCGCTGTCCGCATATCCGTCGAACCGCTCCCTGGCCCGAACAGCCGCAATCTGCAGATCCACGGTTTCTTCCTTCAGAATCTTTTCCGTAAATCTTAAGACTTCTTTTTTCTGTTTTTCACTGCACCATGCCGGGTCGATGGAGCCTGCCACCCTCAGCAGGGATTCCTTGTTCTGGTGGGTCAGGTTCCGGCTGCGCAGCCACGCTATCAGCGTTTCAATGTAAGCCTCCCGCATGGACGGATGGCACTGGGTCAGCAGACCGGCCACGATATTCTTCAGACTGTTGCCGATCCACTTCTTATGCTGCTCCGTCAGCTTGTAGTCCGGCTGCAGCACATCCCGCAGATACTTTTCCCAGAGTGATTGGTTGGTGATCTTCTTTTTCGGCAGAATGACGCCTGCAGGCAGTTCCTTCTTATATTCCTCGTTGAACCGGGCGATGATCTGTCCGATAATCTCCCCTGCCTGATTGCGGATGTCGCTTTCCCGATGGGCCAGCAGCTCATAGAGAAACTTCAGGGTCAGCAGCTTCTGCTTTTCGGTCATATAGGTGGAGTATTCCCCCAGAATGGACACGTAGGTCCGCAGGTTTTTCCACTGTTTCTCGCTTCGCGCCGTTTCCAGCAGATTGGCGAAGTCCTCCTCCTGATAAAACTTGTTCATCAGGCGGATGTTATGATCCACGGCGGCGTGCTTCAGTTCTTCCACCGCCTCATTGTTTCCCAGCAGCGCCACGTCTTTTCTTCCGGCAGGCAGCGGCATTTTCGGAACGGCTTTCGGCACCTCCGGAAGTTCCGGGATGACGCCCAGATCCCGCATGTAATTCTCAAAATCCACCAGCTTGTTGTAGACTTTCCGATAGCGGAGTTCTTTCGCTGCGTCCACGTTATCCAGTTTATCCAGGATCACCTGAAAGGATTCCGCCAGAGAGTAAAAATGTACGATTTCCTCCCCTCTGGCATTGCGGCTGCTCTTCACCCGGAAGTCCGCATAAATCAGGATCAGGGATTCCACCGAAAGGTTCTCCAGCTCCAGATCCCAGGTGGAATGGTTGGCTGCAATATGACCGATCATCGGCATATTGAACCGGTTGAAGCAGATATCGGTATAGTAATAGTGGAGATACGGGATCCGCCGTTCTTCACTCTTGCGGCAGCCGTACTTACCGATATCGTGGCCTGCCGCCGCACCGGAAACCAGCCCCAGATCCACAGGTACCTTCAGAGCTTCCAGCTGGCGGGCCACATGCATGGCCACATAGTGGACGCCGGCGATGTGTCCCAGGGTATTCCACGGGGTAATCTCAATACCGATACGCATGAACTCATAAATACACTGATTTCGCGCCATCCGGTCAAAACGGAGATATTCTTTATGGTAACCGCCTTCCTCCACCTCAACATGCCGGAGAAACCGCATGTCCAGCGTCGGGTCAAATGGCAGGGTCATTCTTTCAAATTTAAATAAGGTTTTCAGAAGCTGCAGGAAAAAAGCACGCCCTGCGGCATATTCTCCGTCCGGCAGATCCGTCTTTTTCTCCGGGAACAGCTGTCCCAGCACATAACCGTAGGTGTATTCCGGCCATCCGTCCTGAGGCTGCGGACTGAGGCTGTCCAGGGTCTCTGCGGCTGCCTCTGCCACACGGATCGCATGAAATCTTCCTTTCTCGTCGGTTTCTTCCAGCAGCGTTTCGGCCAGAGCCGGCCAGTTCTTTTCTTCCAGAAACCGGTTCATTTCCTCACGGCCCATGCCGATTTCCCGGAGGAAGGAACGTTCCGTCATCGCTGCAGCGATTTCTTTATATAATTTCACGCTTAATTTTCTGATCATTTCCTGCTGCTCCTTTTCGGCTTTCGGCCTGTCTGCCGCCGAAAGCTCATAGATATTTACATTTTACCACATATTTTCCTCTTCCGCACCATTTTCTCAATAAAAAAACAGCTTGCATTTTTTCTTGCGCTGTGTTATTGTTTTGATATCAGAATGATATCAATAGTAAGGCATCATTATGATTTTTCACAAGGAGGTATTTCAAATGTCTGAACTCACTGAAAAAAACAACACTGCAGCCGTATCGTCTGCGGTTGTGGAGAAAAAAGCGAAAGCCATCGGCGGCATGCCCATGCTGCTTCTGACCCTGCTGCTGTCGATTCTGTCTGTCGCAGGCATCATTTTCGGCGCATTTCTCATCGATGCAGCAATGTATGGGGCCGGCGTTCCGCTGCTGGTCATTTCCATCCTTTATCTGTCTGTCGGTATGCCGATTCTGGTTTCCGGCCTGAAGGTGCTGAAACCCAATGAAGCATATGTCCTCACCCTGTTCGGCAAATACTACGGCACCCTGAAGGGACCGGGCTTCTTCTTCACCAATCCTTTCGTGACTGCCGTCAATCCGGGTGCAGAGGCTCTCTCTGCTCTCAATGCATCTGCTGCCTCCCTGGCCGAGGGCAATGCCGGCGGCAAGACCGCATCTACCACAGTAAAGAATACAAAGAAGCTGTCTCTGAAGGCCATGACCCTGAGCAATTCCAGACAGAAGATCAACGATGAACTTGGCAACCCGATTGAAATCGGCATCATCGTCATCTGGCGGATCATCGATACCACCAAGGCAGTTTTCAACGTAGACAACTACTGTGAATACCTTTCCATCCAGTGCGATTCCGCACTTCGGAACATCGTCCGTCTCTATCCGTACGACGCACCGGAAGACAGCGGCGAACGTTCCCTGCGGGGCTCCAGCCAGGAAATCTCCGATAAACTGAAGGACGCCATTCAGGAAAAGGTGGATGTGGCCGGCATCGAAATCATGGAAGCCCGCATCACCCACCTGGCTTATGCACCGGAAATCGCCGCCGCCATGCTGCAGCGTCAGCAGGCCGCTGCCATCATTGACGCACGGAGGATGATCGTGGACGGCGCTGTGGGGATGGTGGAAATGGCTCTGGAAAAGCTGAACGAAAATCAGATCGTCGAACTGGATGAAGAACGAAAAGCCGCCATGGTCAGCAACCTGCTGGTGGTACTCTGCGGCAGCAAGGACGCCCAGCCCATCGTAAACAGCGGCAGTCTGTATTAGAGAGGGGGAATTGCCCTTTGGCTGAAAAGAAACAGTCTGAAAAACAAAAAAAGCAGGTTCCTCTGCGGCTGAATGCCGCTCTCTATGAGGAACTCTGCGCATGGGCGGAGGATGAATTCCGCTCCGTCAACGGGCAGATTGAATACCTGCTGACGGAAGCGGTGCGAAACCGCCGCGGAAAAAAACTGTAAACTATAAGCAGGCGGTCAGCATCAAATGCATGACCGCCATCAGATCAAGAAGCTGCTGGTACATCAGATTCTGCCTCCCCAGCCTGCCAGGATCTCGGCTGCCACCTGGTTGATGGATTTGCCGTTATTTTCCACTTCCATATCACACCAGCTTCTGTAGAGCGGCAGTCTCTGGGCATAGAGGTGTGACAGCGGTGTGGACTGGCTCAGGGGACGTCCGTCTGTCGGCAGCACGTCAATGCTACGGTTCAGGAAGATGAACCGGCCGTTTTCTGCCAGCGAATAATAATTTTCTTCTCTGGTGACCACACCGCCGCCGCAGGCGATGACTGCACCGGTCTCCTGCTGCAGATCGGCGCAGGCCTCCATCTCCAGCTGACGAAAGGCGTTTTCTCCGCCCTCGGCAAATATGGAGGATATGGCCATGCCCATCCGTTCCACGATCAGCTGATCTACGTCGATAAACTTCCGTCCTGTCTTTTCAGCCAGTATGCGGCCGATGGTACTCTTTCCGCAGCCCGGCATGCCGATCAGAACCAGGTTTTCCTTTTCACAGGCCATCTTTCTTTCAATCTCGATAACAGCTTCTTCGCTGATTTCTCTTCCCAGAAACAGTTCTGCACTTGCCTTTGCCTGAGCAACCAGCATTTTCAGTCCATTGATTCCTTCGATATCCGATTTTCGTGCCTGACACAACAGATTGGTCCGCAGCGGATTGTAGATCAGATCGAATACCCACTCCAGATGTGGAAAGGTGCCCGGATACGCCGCAGCCCTTCCGTTATGTGGATACATTCCAACCGGTGTGGCATTCACCATAATCGTCGCATCCAGATGATGTTCCTTCATGTCCTGATAGTCGCAGCCGGTCTTTCCGTCCCGGCTTACCACCACCACCCGGGAAGCCCCCAGATCCTCCAGCACGCAGACCACCGCCTTGGACGCGCCGCCGGAACCCAGGACGACACATTTTGCTCCGTCGACCTTCGCCCCGGAAGTCTCCACCGTCCGGCGGAATCCCGTGTAATCGGTATTATATCCGTATATTTTTCCTTCCCGGCGGACCAGCGTGTTAACCGCACCGATGCGCTCCGCTTCCGACGACAGCTTATCGCAGTACTGCATCACCGTCTCCTTATATGGAATGGTCACGTTAAGCCCTGTCCAGTCCCCCTCTTTCAGGAAGGATTCCACTTCCTCCGGCTCTTTTTCGAAGATCTCGTAGCTGTACGGTTCGCTGAAGGTGCCCAGCATCCGGTGAATTTCCGGCGAAAAGCTGTGGGTCAGATGGCGGCCCAGCAGACCGAACTTTCGGATCGTGTTCTGATACTGGCGGCTCAGTTCCATCAGCTTCCGGTACAGCTCCACGGCGTACTCCGAAAGGCCTTCCGGCTGAAGCTTTCCTGCCGCTTCTGCCACCCGGTCCAGAATCTGCTGCTCCCGCTCCGGCACGTAGATCGGCATGCCCTTCTGCGCTTTATTTCTGGCGATATGACCGGCAGCCTCCATACGGCGGCTGAAGGCTTCCAGAATGACGGCATCCTCCCGGTCGATGATGGCTCTCGCCTCTTCCATGGTCAAAAGTTTCTCTGGTGTACTTCTGTCTGGTGTATTCATACTTTTCTCTCCTTGTAGATCTTCCTCGTATCACTGTATACGTCAAAAGAGCCAGCCCCACCAGGGACTGACTCATCCATTGCATCGCATTGCTGCTCTTATCTGTATCGCTGTCTGTGCCAATGTTCTATGCCAATGATTCGTCTTCTAACATTCTATATCCAATTCCCAGTTCTGTAAAGATGAATTTTGGTTCGCCCGGGTTGGCTTCCAGCTTGCGGCGAATATTGGCCATGTTAACCCGGAGAATCCGGTTGTTGTCATCGGCATAAGGACCCCACACCTGATTGATCAGGGAGTCGTAGGTCATGACCTTGCCGGAGTTTTTCGCCAGGAGAGACACGATCTTATATTCCACGCGGGTCAGGTGTACTTCGTTTCCGTCCACCGAAACCAGCCGTTTCTCAAAATCAATCTTCAGACCGCCTGCACTGTACGGACGGTTGGCGTTGACCGGGTCGTCCACGATCTTGTTATTATGCCGTATGGCGGTGCGGATTCTGGCAAGCAGCTCAAAGGTTCCGAAGGGCTTGGTGATGTAATCATCTGCACCGCTGTCCAGGGCTGCAACCTTTTCTTTTTCCTGTGTTCTGGCAGAAATGACGATGATGGGGATGCTGGACCATTCTCTCGTTTTCCGGATGATGTCCATTCCATCCATGTCCGGCAGTCCCAGATCCAGAAGGACAATATCAGGCAGAAACGAAGTCAGCTGTGCCAGACCGTCTTTTCCGTTGTGTACCGCTGTCACCCTATAGTCGTGGGCCTGCAGTGTCTTCGCTACGAAGTCGCAAATGCTCTTTTCATCTTCAATGATCAATACCGATATTTTCTGTGTCATTTCCTACGCCTCCATTTCCTTCGGAAGGGAAAAATAAAATTCCGCTCCATCGTCATGATTCAACGCTCCAATCATGCCCCCGTGGGCAGCTACAATGGTCTTGCAGATGGAAAGGCCGATCCCCATACCTTTATATGAATCTGTCTCCCGGGACATCTCCCTGTATCCCTCTCCATCAAAAATAGACTTCAGCTTGCTTTCATCGATGCCCTCGCCGTAGTCACGGATGTGGAACCAGACGAATTGCTCGTCTTCCTCGACGAACAGTTCGATGGGCTTTTTCGTGTGAGCATGAAGCTGTGCATTCTGCAGGATATTGATGATGACCTGCTCAATGAGCATGGCATCCATCATGACCATCACCACATCATCCGGTACACGTACCTTTACCTCCGCTTCCGGGAAGCGTTTGCGGAATCTGGCTGTGGAAGAGGCAACCACCTCGTCCACCGCTTCATAGGACTTGTTCACCCTGGCCGTTTCGTTATCAATCCGGGTAACAGACAAAAGGTTCTCCACCATGTTCAGAAGCCAGTTGGCATCATCCTGAATGTGCTCCACCAGGGCAATTTTTTCCTCTCTGGAAAACTGTTCTTCCATCTCCAGATAGGAAGCGCTGTTGCCGATGATTCCGGTCAGCGGCGTTCTGAGATCATGGGAGACCGCCCGCAGCAGATTGGCACGCATTTTTTCCTTCTGCGCCTCCATCAGCTGCTTTTCCTGTTCCGCCAGAGCCGCCGCCTGCTCCTTCATGTGAGTCGTCATGGCCGAGGTAATCATGGCGATGATCAGCATGCCTGCAAAAGTGACCTGATAGCCCTCCATGGTAAAATTCAGGTTCCTGTAGGGAACCGTAAAGAAATAGTTTACACTGATTACGCTGCAGATGGCAAAAAGCAGACCGAACAGATATCCATCGGTATGTCTGGCAACCATGAACAGCCCCAGGACATATACCATGGCGATGTTCAGCGACGGATCCGACGCAATCTGGTTGAATACAAAAGAAATACCGGTTGCCAGCAGAAACATGCCGAGAAAGATGGTGCAGTTTCTCTGGTGATCCTTCTGCATCGTTTCTCTGGTAGCCGACTGGGACAGGTATTTCCTGTAGTCCTGTCTTCTGTTATTCCGGGTTTCCTTCTGCGTCTCATTTTTTATATCCATGTTTCTTCCCCTCTCAGATATATGATATACCATAACTCGGTTAAGATGGCGTTAAAATGCAGTTTTTTCGACAGTTTTTTGTTTTCTCTTTTCACCTGCTTTTTCACCTACTATCATAGTGAAACCCAGCTGTTTTTTCAAGAGTTTTTCGCCTTTTCTCCGTGAAACTGCGTGGTGCAAACAGAAGCAAACAGAAGCAAACAGGAACGCCTTTTCCTCTTTCCTCATATTATATAACTGAATCCTGTTTAGAAAGGAGCTTTATTTTGATAAGAGAACCTTATATCGGCATGCCGATCACCATCGGCGGCACACCGGGCTGCATGCCCGGCACAGCAGGTCCGTCCCGTCCTCCGGCCCGGCCGCCTGCCCAGTCACCTTCCAGACCGCCTTCCGGACAAAATCCACCCGCCCGGCCGCCGCAGTCGTCAGGCCCTTCCATGCCTCCCGGCTCTGAGGCTTCCGGATTTGACGCAAGACTTCTGGGGAGTCTTCCCATCGCTATGACTTACACACCGATGCAGCAGTGGAAAACCACCTATCCGCAGGACACCGCTCTGATGCGGGGTACCCTTTTCCCGGAACTGGATCTGCCTTTCGAAGGTATCACCGCAATGACAGAACGCAGAGGAAGAGGAGGGATGCAGCCATGACAAGAGAAGAAGCACTGCGGCGCGTGCAGGAAGCAGACTTCGTTCTGTATGATCTGAACCTGTTTCTCGACACCCATCCCACAAACCAGATGGCCCTGGACCTTTTCAGACAGTTTCAGCAGGAATTTGCAGAAGCTGCGGCAGACTATGAAAGCCAGTTCGGACCTCTGGTTGCCGATGATGCAGACACTACACAGGGCTGGGCCTGGGTCCAGACGCCGTGGCCCTGGGAAATGGAGGATTAGCGCGTATGTGGCAATATGAAAAAAGACTGCAGTTTCCGGTCAATATCAAGAACCCGAATCCGGCACTGGCAAAGTTTATCATCAGCCAGTATGGAGGTCCGGACGGTGAAATTGGCGCTTCGCTCCGTTACCTGTCTCAGCGTTACTCCATGCCGTACCGGGAAGTGGCCGGCGTACTGACGGACGTCGGTATATCGTGTTCGTGAACCGTTTCGGAAGACTTCATCTTTCGTGTGACCTCAGATAATCCGTCAATCATGTACCACCATTCTGTCGGCAGCAGTTTCAGATGGACCACTAACCGTTTCTCAGGGTATACAGTGATATGGTCGAGCAAACTTCCGTAAAAAAAATCGTTTTCTGCCCGGCAGGTTACGATAGCATTGATGTGCTTCCTCACATCAGCTTCTATTGTATTTACATCATAATCCAGATTTGACCGCTTTTTTGCAAGGTCAATCTGTTCCATCAATTCTTTTATCTTTTTCTCATATTCCTGATTCATCATTGCCAGATCGCTCTTGGAAATATCTCCCGAAAAGAATGCATCCAGCACACGTTTCTTTTTTTCTTCTGTCTCATGCAACGTCTTCTTCAGGGACTCTGTACTGTGATACTCCCTGTTTTCTGTCATCTGAATTACATTTGTGACAATTTCGGCAACCTCCTTCATCACCTTCTCTTTATTCATTTTCAGAGAGAGAATTGATTTCATAAGCGCTTCCCTGCAGAGTTCATCCCTGATCTGATAACCGATATCGCAGCCGACAGTGTTTCCCCACTGGTCTTCGTGCTTGTATCCGTCCCGGGTTGCAGTACAGCATCGCCACACCCTGTATGATGAACCGTCTTTCCGTTTCTTTTTATTGGCGACAAAACTTTTTCCACAGCAGCTGCATTTTATTTTTCCGGACATCAGATACCGGTTGCCGTGACATTCTCCCAGCTTCCCATCACGATTTCTCCGCGCAATTTCACGCTGTGCCTCCATCCAGAGTTCTTTGCTGATGATGGGTTCATGGTGGTTTTCAATGAATACCTTTTCTTCGGCACCCCGGTTGTATTTTTTCTCATGGGTCAGATAATCCGGTGTGTAAGTTTTTTTCTGAAGCAGATCACCGCAATACTTTTCATTTCGCAAAATCCGAAGAATCGATGTGTTTGACCAGTTTATCTCCCCGCGATATGACTTGTATCCGGCTTCTCTCAGTTCTCTGGCAATCACCGAGGTTCCTTTTCTTTCGTTCACATATTTGTGAAAAATCAGTTTCACAATTTCTGCCCCTTCCGGTTCAACCGTCAGTTCACCATTTTCCACATCATATCCAAGCATGGATCGTCCAAAGACAACCCCCTGTTCCATGCGTCGGGTCTGCCCCCATTTCACCCGTGCAGAAGTCTTCCTGCTTTCTTCCTGCGCCAGACTGCCCATAATAGAAAGTCTGAGTTCCGCATCCGGTTCCATGGTATTAATACCATCATTCATAAATCTCACACCAATTCCCAGAGCCTTCAGCTGCCGGGTAAACTGCAGCGTGTCAACCGTATTCCTCGCAAACCTGCTGACTTCCTTCGTAAGAATCACATCAAACTTTCCAAGCTGTGCGTCCGAAATCATGCGGTTAAACGCAGCTCTTTTCTTTGTCGAAGTTCCCGAAATTCCCTCATCTGCGTATATTTCCGTAAGTTCCATTTCTGGTTCTCTGTTTATATATTCTGCAAAGTATCTTTTCTGGCTTTCATATGAATGGGCCTGATCATCATTGTCGGTGGACACGCGACAGTATGCTGCTGCTCTTAACATATTCGTTTCTCCTCCTACACATTATTCTATCCACCGTCATTCCATTTGTCCAAGGTGTGAATTCAAAATTCGCAGTCTTGACAGATCTATTCTTTTTCATATAGTTTATTCCGGCATAGCTGCAGCTGGTAATCATCAATCACGCCCCTTTCTTTCAGTTCCTGTAAGATGGCCTGCTCATACAGTTTATAAAAATCTCTGTCATACTTCTTGCTCATCTCAACTTCATTTTCCGTCTTCAGATGACTGATTTTTCCCACAGAATCACCCCCTGACTGAATTTATGAAATTCGATTTCATTTTTGCATGTCCAGTAAGAAAAAAATATTTACCAAGCGGCCGTCGGCTTCCGGCTCCACGGGACCTGTATCCGGGCTTTCACCGGTGCAGATCCCCTTTTTCTATAAGCTGCTCCCATTGCGTGATCCCGCCATGCGGGGCTGTGGCTGAGCAGGAGTATCATTATCCTCGATGCCTGTTGCGGCAGAATCGGCTGCCAGCCGATTTTTACAGCCCGGAAAGAATCGCTCGCTTCCCGGACGCCCCTGCAGATGTCCTGCAGTGAACTTCCGAAAAAGGTCATGGCGCACCGGCTGACGTGCTCACGCTCATCGCGACAGCACCGGGAACGTACCTGATAAATGGTATGCGGTTTTCAAAGTCCAGTGAAGGAAATCCATGCTGAAATGAATCCCCTCACTATACGGACATTTTCACCTGCGTTTGTTGGGTCCCATTTCAAAAAATAATCGCCAACTTTTTTCAAGCTGACGATTATATGTACTTATGCAGATTTACTCATCAATGGTATAGTTCCTGATCTCCTGCAGCTTTTTTCTGATTCCTTCAATGGATTCAAAGACACTCTTCACGTTCACTTTTTCCTGACTGGCAATTTCCCGATAAGAAATTCCCGACAGCCGCAAAATGAGCCTGTGCTTCGGTGTTGATGTCAACCCTTCCAGCGTTTTCGAAAGCGCCTCATACTCCTCATGTGCAATCACCAACTTCTCCGGATTACCCCACTGGGAAGCAAAACGCTCATCTTCATAGTGCATCGCTTCGATTTTATAGTTATGTCTTCTTTCTTTTCGATCAGAACTCTCCTCGTGCACCCTGTCCATGAGAATATAAGCAGCAAAATGATCCTCGGCCTCAACCTCCAGAACATCACCGTTAATGAAAATATATTTAATTTTGGTTGTCATATCCGTGCTCCATTCGATTCGATGGGTAATAACGTTTTCCATCAAAATCTTTCGTCACGGGTATTTCCCCACGTCGGGTTTCCAGGTGCGTATCCCCGGCATAATTCCATCCCTGATTCATTAGACTAAGAGAAACATCCTCTCATAGCACGGACATTTCACCGGTCAAATGTTGGGGATGAAAAAGGAAGAATTATAATTCTTCCTACATCTAAAACTGTATCCACGTCAAAAAAAGGACAATAGCATAAAATATGGAGCAAGTAAATTGCCCCCAAAAAACAGAAGCATCCAGGTTCCTTTCACAGTTTGGATGCTTCTGCTTGTTTATCTTCCTATTAGCTGGTTTACAACTGATATGTCCTCTG
>JAEDMR010000201.1 GCA_016302925.1 Bacillota bacterium | reverse complement strand
GAAGCCGGGAGAATCTGTTTTGTGCCGTTCGCATCCTGGCCGCCGCCATCCTCCGAATCACCGCCATCCTCCCGGTCCTTCACCACCGTAAGCTTCGCCGCCCGGCCGCCGCCGCAGACGACCGCCATCATCCGGTGCACCTGGGCCGGTGTCACCTGCAGCTGCCCCTGCCCGATGGACAAGTTGGATATATCCCATTCCCCCAGTGCCTCCGCCGCCGGAAGGCTTCCCGCCGTTTCCTCCGTAAACTGGGAAAAAACCAGGCTCCCCAGTCCAAGCCGCCTGGCCATAGCAAGAATTCGCTCGTCTCCCAGCTTTTCCCCCAGCACTGCGAAATAGCAGTTGCAGGACTTTGCAACTGCGTCCTTCAGATTGACAGAACCGTGGCCTCCCGCCGGACCCATGGTACATCCGAGAGTGATGCCGCCCACGGTTTCCTCCCCGTCACAGTCATAAACAGCCTCCGGATCCACCAGACCGGATTCCAGAGCAGCAGCCGCCACCACCACCTTGAACACAGAACCGGGAGCATAGAGGCCCTGAATGCATTTATCCACCAGACAGTCGCCGCCGTCGCTCAGGTAGGCTTCCACCGTGTTGGGATTAAAGACCGGCGAGGATGCCCAGGCCAGGATTTCCCCGGTTTTCAGCTCGGACACCAGCACCGCGCCGGAGGCATTACGGCTGGCAAGAGCTGACTCACAGGCACGCTGCAGACCGCTGTCCAGAGTGGTGATGATACTTCCCTCCCGCAGACTTTCCCCGCCCACCAGGCTGGGTGATACGCCACGGAGAAGGCCGCCGCCGCTGTCGGCCCAGAGGACCAGCTGCCGGCTTTCTGCAGCCAGGTTCTCTTCGCAGGCCTTTTCCAGACCGCAGACACCCTTTTTCTCCGATTCGTTCAGATATCCCAGCAGATGGCAGGCCGTCTGGCTGTCACTGTATCGGGCGCTGGTACAAAGGACATAGGCCCCATAGTCCTCCTTCAGCCTCTGGTTTACGGCAGAATCGAAAAACTGGCTCCGGTAGACGGTATATCCGGACCCCGTGCCGGAATTCACGGAAATCTTTCTGGCAGAGACCGATGCCAGCAGTTTTTCCGCATCCTCATCCAGCCGGTCCGTCTCCAGGAAACAGATGTACTGCTGTGTGCCTCCGGTGAGAGGCTCCAGATTCCGATCGAAGATCTGCCCCCGGGTATCCAACCCTTCCACCGTCACCTGATACTGGGACACGGCCGCCGCCTGCAGATCATCATGGCAGAGAATCTGCAGATAAAACAGCCGGCAGGCCAGAGCGGCGAAGAGGATGGTGACAGCGGCGGCAGTCAGCTCCAGGCGGCCGTTCTGCCGCTGCCGCAGATTATTTTCTTTTCTCCCCATAATAAAAACCCTCCGAAGGTATTGTTGCCTCCCGAGGGTCTGATTATTCCTGCTCTATGCCTGCTCTCTATGCCCGCGCCGCCCGCGCCCGGCTGCAGATGTAGCCCACCACCTCATCGATGGTCATGGACGTGCTGTCGATCTCCTCCGCATCCGCCGCCTTCCGCAGAGGCGTCACCGCACGGTGGGAATCATTGTAATCCCGCATTTCGATGTCGGCCAGCACCTGGTCGAAGTTCACCTTTTCCCCTTTGGCGATGAGTTCGGCGGTTCTGCGCCGTGCCCGTTCCTCTGCCGATGCAGTCAGATAATACTTCAGCTCCGCATCGGGAAGGACCACCTCGCAAATGTCCCGTCCGTCCATGATGATGCTCTTTTCCCGGCCCATTTTCTGCTGCAGCTCCACCAGCTTCCTTCTGACCATGGCCAGAGCCGAGCAGGCAGAAGCTGCCATGGAGATTTCCGGCGTACGGATCCGGTCGCTGACCACCTGTCCGTCCAGGATCACATCTCCGCTGCGAAAATCGATGTCGGTCTCATCCAACATCTTCTGCAGCGCCTCACTTTCCTCCATGGCCATGCCCCGGCTGGTCATTTTCAGGCCGATGGCCCGGTACATGGCGCCTGTATCCACATAGTCGATTCCCAGCTCTCTGGCCACCGCTTTGGCGATGGTGGATTTCCCCGCGCCGCTGGGTCCGTCGATGGCAATTCTGATTTTTTCTCTCATTCCGGTTTGTTCCTCGCTTCTATTCCTTATGGTTCCCGATCAGCTTCTCGATTTCCTTCACGAAGGTGTTCACATCGGTAAACTGACGGTACACCGAAGCGAACCGCACATAGGCCACCTCGTCCACCTTTTTCAGCTGATCCATCACCAGTTCCCCGATCCGGTCGCTGGCCACTTCCTTATCCATGGTGCTGCCCAGAATCCGCTCGATCTCATCCACCATGGCTTCCATGGCAGCCATGGTCACAGGCCGCTTCTCACAGGCACGGGCGATGCCCCGCAGCAGCTTGCTCCGGTCAAACGCCTCCCGCTTGCCGTCCTTTTTCACCACCATCAGGATGGTCTCCTCCACCTTTTCATAGGTGGTAAACCGCTTATTGCACTTATCGCAGCCCCGCCGCCGGCGGATGGCATGTCCCTCTTCCGTCGGTCTGGAATCGATGACTCTGGTATCCGGGTTATCGCAAAATGGGCACTTCATGGCTCTTCCTCCTGTTTCTCCACAAGCGCAGTCGTTCGCTTTTCCCCATTATACTACATCTTGTGTCCGGATTCAATACCCCTCTACATCTACCAGAATCACGTCGTCCCCCACGGTCCGCACGTTTTCCCATTTAATCACCGTATCCGCTTCCCCCTTCTGAAAAAATCCCATGAATCCACGACTTCCCGGAATGACGATGCCGTCGATGACGCCCCGCTCCAGATCCACCTCGATATCACTGACGAACCCCATGCTCCGCCCGTCGAAAATATTGATGACTTCTTTATTCTTCAGTTTATCCGTACTGATCATGGCTTATCCCCCCTGCGTTTTTCTCCTCTAACTATATGCGTTTCTCCGAAAAATATTCTCACCCGGGGTTTTGGTTTGTTTCACACTGCGAGTCTCATGCTCAGGACACAATCCGGTAGTATGCTCTGGAAGTGGCCATGTACACAGCTGCATAGAATATGCCGAAGACCAGGAACACGCCCAGAGAAATCAGCGCCAGCAGCATCCTGTCCGTAATGGCAAACACCGACAGCATCAGCGCAATCATGTGGAAGGCGAAGAGAACGTGCATGCCTGCAGCCAGCAGCGGTGCGAAGAATACCGTCAGCACCTGGGAATTGATGGTCTTTCGGATTTCCGTATCGCTCATGCCCACTTTCCGCAGAATCTCAAATCTTCCCTGATCATCATAGCCTTCGGTGATCTGCTTATAGTACATGATCAGCACCGTGCCCAGCAGGAAGGTGATGCTCAGCAGAATCCCCAGGAAGAACATGCCGCCGTAGAGGCTGTAAAAGGCATCCCGGACGTCTTCGCTGGAATCTGCGCTCAGGGTCAGGGTGGAAAAGAACGGGTCTCTTCCGCTCTGACGAAGCGCAGGCTCAATGACCGCTGCGTAGCCTTCATCGTCCAGCTGATCCAGCGCTCCCTGCACCGCATCCTTCTGTGCTTCTGACATGCCATCCTCATCAAATCCAAGGGTATAGACCAGGGAGTAGCTGCAGGAATTTGCGTCGCCCGCTTTCGGATCCACCCCCTGCTCCTTCATGGAAGCTGC
>JAEDMR010000200.1 GCA_016302925.1 Bacillota bacterium | reverse complement strand
TACAATCAGATACTCATACTGCAAAAAACGTTCATATTTATCTGTCAGACTCGCCAGTAGCAATTTATTTTCGTCCATCATCTGGTAATTTTACTCTCCTTATGATATAATATGAAGGTTCATTTGCAGAGGAATTCTCTGACGCAAAACACACCTATTACTATAGTATACCATAAAACGCATATATTTTGAAAGGAGAAATAAATATGACCTATAAATACATCACGAAAGGCACCTGCTCCCGGGAGATTACTGTGGAAATGGAAGGGGATGTGCTGAAACACGTTTCCTTCTACGGCGGCTGCAACGGAAATCTGCAGGGCATTTCCGCACTGGTGGAAGGCATGACTTATGATCAGCTAAAGGAAAAGCTTTCCGGCATCCGCTGCGGATTCAAATCCACTTCCTGCCCGGATCAGCTGGTAAAGGCCGTGGAAGAGGCTTTGGCGCAGCAGCGCAAAAACGGTTAAAGAGGTGAAGCCATTATGGGTACGTTTCTGTTCAGACATTTCATCAAAAACTATGAGGATGTGAAAGATCCCCAGGTTCGGGATGGCTATGGCAAGCTGGCCGGTGTGGTGGGCATCATTTCCAATGTGGTGCTTTGTCTTATGAAAGTAGCAGTGGGTCTGATCGCAGGCAGTATCGCCATCGTCGCCGACGGAATCAACAATCTGGCTGACAGCGCCTCCTCCGTCATCACCCTGGTGGGCTTCAAACTGGCAGCCATGCCGGAAGACGAGGAGCACCCCTACGGTCACGCCCGTTACGAATATCTGTCCAGCCTGGCTGTCTCCGTCATCATTATTCTGGTGGGCTTCGAGCTGGGAAAAAGCTCTCTGGACAAAATCCTCCACCCCACCCCTCTTGATTTCAGCTGGACCATTGTTTTGGTGCTGGTGATTGCCATTGCCATCAAAGTATGGCAGGCACTGTTCAATGTTTCTGCCGGCAAGCGCATTGATTCCATGGCTCTCATCGCCACCGGCGCTGACAGCCGCAATGATGTGATCTCCACCTCAGCGGTTCTCGTCAGCCTGCTGATCGGATATTTCTGCAGCGTGCAGATTGACGGATATATGGGTGCTGCCGTGGCTCTCTTCATCATCTGGTCCGGCATCAGTCTGGTCCGGGAGACCATCAGCCCCCTTCTGGGCGAAGCCCCAGATGGAGAACTGGTGAAACAGATTGAAGAAATCACCATGAGTTATGATGGCGCTCTTGGGATCCACGACCTGGTGGTGCATAACTACGGGCCTGGAAAGATCTTCGCTTCCCTGCATATCGAAGTGGACGCTTCCGAAGACGTGATGGTCAGTCATGACCTGATCGACAATATTGAACACCGCCTGCAGAAAGATCTGAACATCAACATCACGGTGCATATGGATCCGGTGAAGACCGACGATCCCAACCGTGCGCCGTTGTCAGACCTGATCCGGGATACCATTTCCAATCTGCCCGGCGTGCTGAGTTTCCACGATCTGCGGTTTGTGGCAGGTCCCACTCACACCAACGTGATTTTCGATATTGTCATCACCCACGACTGTAAGATGAGTGAAGCAGAACTTCAAAAAATATTTAATGACCGGATTCAGGCATACAATCAGGCCTTCTTCGCGGTCATCGATGTCGATAAAAATTATGTGGCGCTGGATTAGTTCAGCGCCTTTCATATAACAAAATCCCCGGAGAAATCAGATTCCCGGGGATTTTTATGATCTTTCGTATGGATTTCGGGAAGAATTATTCAGCTTCCACGCCGTGACCCTTCAGTTCAGCTACGACGAAATCTCTGTCTTTTCTGATTTCTTCCATGATATACTTGATATCTTCTTCAGTAGCCTTTTCCATATGGTAATTCTTCACGCAGTTCTTGATGTAGGACTTCTTTGCGTGTTCCAGATCGAAGTCTCTTGCCTTGATCTGAGAAGGATCTGCAGGGAATACCAGAGACTTACCCGGTACTTCTTCGTCCGGATCGCCGAATCTTACATCGATTCCGTTTTCCTTCGCGAAGGTCAGCTGCGGCATAACGTGTTTACCAGCTCCGGTGTATTCGGTTTCCTGTACAACGATGATCTGGTCTTCGTCCATTTCCTGTGCCAGTGCGAATGCAGCGGTCAGGGAAGTGTTTCCGGCAGGACCTCTTTCGTATCCTTCCAGAACAGCCAGAGCCTGGGTGATGTAGAATACTTCACCCTGCTTTACGGTAACCAGTCTGTCCATGTATCTCAGGGTTCTTGCTGCGTTTCTCGGGCAGTCGGAACGATCCGGCCATGTTACGAACGGCAGACCGAAACCGGTGTGGCCGGTGGTGCAGGATTTCTTGTTGAAGTCCTTATCGGATGCCATGTGCAGTCCGGACAGGTCGATGCATGCGCCGTAAACCTTGGTATCATTAGCGCCGGCCTTTCTCAGACCTCTTGCAGTGCCGGTCAGGTTTCCGCCGCCGGCGTTGGTGCAGACTACCACATCCGGATCCTTGCCGAATCTTTCTCTGCACTGTTCTGCAATTTCATAACCCAGAGTTTCCACACCTGCGATACCAAACGGAGTATACAGGGATGCGTTGAAGTATCCGGTATCTTCCAGAAGGCTCAGGTGGGTGGAGAACAGTTCAGGACCTACGGTCAGCTGAACAACTTCTGCACCGTATGCTTCGCAGATTCTCTGTTTTTCCAGGATTTCCGGCTGACCTACTTTTCTGTCGTCGTAGCATTCCTGTACCACGATGCACTTCAGACCGTGCATAGCAGCCTGTGCAGCTACCGCAGCACCGTAGTTACCGGAGGTTGCAGCGATAACGCCCTTGTATCCCAGCTTCTTGGCATGGTGAACAGCGATGGATGCTCTTCTTGCCTTAAAGCTTCCGGATGCGTTGGCAGCTTCGTCCTTGACGAAGATTCTTGCACCCTTTCCTGCCGGGGCATACTTTCTTGCCAGTGCGGTCAGGTTTCTCAGTTCAACCAGCGGCGTGTTGCCTACGCCGTGGGACAGCTGGATCTCTCTCATTTCGTCCATGGAGTATCCAACCTTTTCCATCATTCCTTCGTAATCAAAACCGATGCCTTCGTATTCGAATTCATCATAGTCAATTCTCATTGCGTTCTTGATGATATCATTCTTACGGGCATTTATTGCGCCATAGGATTTATCTAATGCCATTATTTGTCACCTCCGAATAATATCTCTTTTAACTGCAGTTCCACCTGCAGAAGTTCGGGCTGGAAATTGCCGTAATCGTGGATATATCTTGGGTTTACATCACAAAGAACGCCCTTCGCAATACGTCCGGTAACGGTCTTTACTTCAATTTCATCTCCCATTTCTCCATCCTGCTGTGCGATACCCTTCACCCAGAGTTTCAGGTCGCATGCCTGTGTATCTTCAGGAACCTGTGGTGCTCTCTGTCCGGCTGGCAGTACAATATTTTCGATCTGTACCCAGTCGCCTTTTTTTACACTTGCCATTGCAAACTACTCCTTTCAACTTTGCTCTTTCGCAAGATTGCGATAAGTATAAACCGCCCCCATGTGCGGTCTTTCGTCCGGCATGAAATGCGAAATCATGCCAAACAGCCTGTATCACGAATCAGAAGAAATGCGATATAACCCTCTCATCCATGCAGGCCACGTTCTATACAGTCTACATATTAGTTATATCGCATTTTCCTTCAAA
>JAEDMR010000199.1 GCA_016302925.1 Bacillota bacterium | reverse complement strand
GGCACCACAGGTCTCACCGGTATGGAAACACAAGAAGAAATCAGCCCGGTATCCGGAAGCAACCGGTTTATCAACCGAAGCGGACAGAAAATCGATCCGGGTGCACCGGCATCTGTATCGTCCGCGGTATCTGCGTCTGTGCCGGCATCATCCGCACCTGCAGAAAACAGCGGTACGCCTGCGGCAGAACTGCAGCCGAAGCTGACCAATAAGGAAGCCCGGGAGGCCATGCTGACCACAGAAGAACTGGGTCAGGCGGCTAAACCGGTAAAGGTATACCATAAGCCGCCTCTGGATCTGCTGACACGGTCTGCCGGCGGTGCGAAAACCAACAGCAAGATGCTTCAGGCCAAGGCCATGAAGCTGGAAGAGACCCTGAAGAATTTCCATGTGGATGCCAGAGTCGTACAGGTGACCCAGGGTCCAACTGTGACAAGATATGAAATCCAGCCGGCGGTAGGCGTGAAGGTCAGCAGCATCGTAAGACTTGCGGACGACATTGCCCTGAACCTGGAAGCCAGAAGCATACGAATCGAAGCACCGATTCCAGGAAAGGCAGCGGTTGGTATCGAAGTGGAAAACGATGCGGTTTCCATGGTAAAACTGCGGGATATTATTGACTCGAAACCATTTCAGAGTGCGAAATCCAGGATCACCTTCGCAGTGGGTAAGGATATCAGCGGAAATGCCATCGTGGCGGATCTGAAGTCCATGCCCCATCTGCTGATTGCCGGTTCTACCGGTTCCGGTAAGTCGGTCTGTATCAACAGCATTATTCTGAGCCTGCTGTACAAGGCCACACCGGATGAAGTAAAGCTGATTCTGGTGGATCCGAAGGTGGTGGAACTGGGAAACTATAACGGGATTCCGCACTTGCTGATTCCGGTGGTTACCGATCCGTCCAAGGCTGCTGCTGCGCTGAACTGGGCCGTGGCAGAAATGACAGACCGGTACAAAAAATTCGCGGAAGCCGGCGTAAGGGATCTGGAATCCTATAATGAATCTGCCCGTGCTGACGGAGAAGAGGATAAGGTCATGCCGCAGGTTGTGATCATCATCGATGAGCTGGCGGATCTGATGATGGCGGCGCCATCCCAGATTGAAGAATCCATCTGCCGCCTGGCACAGATGGCCAGAGCAGCAGGGATGCACCTGATCGTAGCTACCCAGCGGCCATCGGTGGATGTCATTACCGGCGTAATTAAGGCAAACATCCCGTCCCGGATTGCGTTTGCCGTTTCTTCCCAGGTGGACTCCAGAACCATTCTGGATATGCAGGGTGCAGAAAAGCTGGTAGGAAAGGGCGATATGCTCTTTAACCCGATGGGCATGGGCAAGCCGATTCGTGTGCAGGGAACCTTTGTTTCCGACAGTGAAGTGCATGATGTGATACAGTTTGTAAAAAGTCAGGTAGAGGATTCTGCCAATGCCTATAACGAAGAGATTCTGACCCGAATCGAGAGAACCGGAACTTCTTCTCAGGCAGAAGAAACGGATGATCTGCTGCCGGAGGCCATCGATCTGGTGGTACGCAGCGGACAGGCTTCAGTTTCCATGCTCCAGCGGCGATTCCGCATCGGGTATAACCGTGCGGCCAGAATCGTGGACATGATGGAAGCAAGAGGTATTATCGGTCCGCAGGACGGTAGCCGTCCGCGGCAGGTTCTGATGACAGAAGAAGAACTGGAACAGATGGAAGGAGAAATATAAGAGGGATATGAGGGTATATTTTGAGACACTGGGCTGTCCGAAAAATTTCAACGACACCCAAGTTGCCAAAGGAATTCTGGAGAAGGCAACTATTGAAATTGCAGACTGTCCGGAAGATTCCGACGTGATCATCGTCAATACCTGCGGGTTCATCAATGATGCAAAGACAGAGTCCATTGGGCGTATCTTTGACATGTGTGCATATAAAGATGGCGGCCGGAAGCTGGTGGTTTCCGGCTGTCTGGCTCAGCGTTACAGTGAAGAACTGTATGAAGAAATGCCGGAGGTAGACTGCTTCATCGGGGTCAATGAGTATGAAAAGCTTCCCGAAATCTTACGGCAGCTGACAGAAGACGGAATGCGGGAAAAAGTCGTGACGACAGATTTTGAGAATTGTCTGCCGTTTCAGGTCCGGAAACTGGAGGAAAACCCGTATACAGCGACCCTGAAAATCGCCGAAGGCTGTGACAATCGCTGCGCCTACTGCGTCATTCCGTCCATCCGCGGCGGATTCCGCAGCAAAAAGAAGGAAGATGTGCTGGCAGAGGCAGAAATGCTGGCCGCTGCCGGATGCAAGGAACTGATACTCATCGCCCAGGACGTGACCAACTATGGCATGGACTTATACGGCAGACGCTGCCTGCCGGAGCTGCTGGAAGCACTTTGTGAGGTGGATGGGATCCACTGGATCCGGCTGATGTACTGCTATGAAGATCGTATCTCTGACGAGCTGATTGAGGTCATGGCACGAGAGGCCAAGGTCTGTCACTATATTGACATTCCGATTCAGCACTGCAGCGATGCGGTACTGCGTGCTATGAAACGAAGATCGACAGAAAAAAGTATACGGTCAACTATAGATCGCCTGCGTCGGGCAATCCCGGATATTCACATCCGGACCACGTTCATCGTTGGTTTCCCGGGGGAAACAGAGGAGGATTACGAAAAACTCTGTGATTTCGTGGATGAAGTGCAGTTTGATCGCCTCGGCGTTTTCGCATATTCTCAGGAGGAGAATACCGTGGCCGGTGAAATGGAAGATCAGATTGATGAAGATGTGAAAGCGGAACGTGTGGACGGCATCATGCGTCGGCAGATCGAAATTTCCCTGGAATCCAACCGCCGGAAGATCGGCCAGGTGCTGGAGGTTCTGGTGGAAGGCCGGGATGAGGACGGCAGCTACTACGGCAGAAGCGAGTATGACGCACCGGAAATCGATGACAGCGTACTGTTTACATCCGAACGTGAACTTCTTTCCGGGGAATTTGTCCGTGTCCGCATCAACGATGCATTTGATTATGATCTTGTAGGAGTGGAGGTTTGAGATTATGAATTTACCAAATAAACTGACCATCGGCAGAATGATTGCCGTACCGTTTTTTATTGCTGCATACATGACAGGGCATTTTTTCATTGCTTTCGTGCTGTTTGTGGCGGCTTCTCTGACGGATATGCTGGACGGCAAAATCGCCAGAAAGTATAATCTGGTGACGAATTTCGGAAAAATCATGGATCCGCTGGCAGATAAAATTCTGGTGTATTCTGCTTTTTGTCTGATGGTTCCTGATCCGGTTCCCGGCTGGATGCTGATCATCATTCTGGCCCGTGAGTTCGTCGTTTCCGGAATGCGTACCGTTGCTGCGTCGGAGGGAATTGTGATTGCTGCCGGTATGAGCGGAAAAATCAAAACCGTGCTGCAGATGATTGCAGTTCCGCTGCTGATCCTGGCTCCGGCGTTTCCGCAGGTTGCTGCAATTTCCCTGCTGGCACAGATTTTCCTGTGGGCATCCCTTGTAATGACCGTATATTCCGGCTGCGAATATGTGATCAAAAATAAACAGGTTTTTTCAATGAAATAAAGAAGGACATGAGGCTGTGGCTGCATCTGAATTTGAGAAGGCCGCAGCCTTTTTTCACTCCCGTACTTCAGAGTTCCCGCACGCGAGAATTCTCGCACTCGAGAATTCCAGCGAGAAACGGTCGATTTTTCGCGGCA
>JAEDMR010000198.1 GCA_016302925.1 Bacillota bacterium | reverse complement strand
GCAGCTGCAGCAGTTCATCGTCCCAGTCCAGGGTATTGATGTTGAACATCATGGTCCGGGAAGCGTTGGAATAGTCCGTCACATGAACCTTACCCCCGGTCAGTTTCCAGATGAGCCAGGTTTCGATGGTACCGAACAGCAGCTGTCCAGCCTCTGCCTTTTCCCGGGCTCCCGGCACATTCTCCAGGATCCAGCGGAGCTTGGTGCCGCTGAAGTAGGCATCGATCAACAGCCCGGTCTTCTCCCGGACCATTTCCTCACAGCCCCTTGCCTTCAGTTCATCGCAAAACTCTGCCGTCCGCCGGCACTGCCACACAAGGGCGTTATAGATCGGCATGCCCGTTTCCTTATCCCAGACCACAGTGGTTTCCCGCTGGTTGGTGATGCCGATGGCCTCGATATCCGCATAGGTACAGTCGATTTTCAGAAGCGCCTCCTGGGCCACCCCCATCTGGGTCGACCAGATTTCCATGGCGTCATGCTCCACCCAGCCGTCGCCCGGATAAATCTGGGTGAACTCCTTCTGAGCCACGCTGACCATCTCACCCTTCTTATTATAAATGATACATCTCGAGCTGGTGGTGCCCTGATCCAGCGCCATCATGTACTTACCCATAATTTGCCTCCTCATTTTCTCATAAAAATATCTCTATGATGCGGTTCGCAATGTCCATGCCTGCTTCTGTGATCCGGATACCGACCTCGTCCTCCTCGGCCTCTCCCCTTCGGGCAAGCTGCCGGAATTTCTCCTCACGTCCTGCGAAAACGTCCCAGAAGGCTTCGCCGAATTTCTCTGCAAAATCCGTCTTCCCAATGCCTTCTCTCCGCCGCAGGGCGGTGAAGGTGTAGTCGGTGATGCTGTCCTGCCGAGAGTTTTCATGCTGCCATACCACAGGGCTTTCGCCATTCTCCACGGCATGTACATAGGCCTGTGCGTCGGCTACCGACGCAAACCGTCTTCCCTGCAGGAAGGAATGGGCCGATGCGCCCAGTCCCAGATAGTCGGACAGATCCCAGTATTTCAGATTGTGGCGGCACCGGTATCCCGGCCGCGCGCTGTTGGAGATTTCATAGTGCTCATAGCCTCTTTCCTGCAGTGCTCGCAGCAGGTAGTGGTACATCCAACGGTCCTCCTCCTGGGGCGTGGGCTCCAGGATGCCCCGGGCCACCTGGCGGTAAAACGGCGTACCTTCCGCCAGTTCCAGGCTGTAAAAGGAAAGGTGCTCCGGATTCAAGGCGAATACCGTCCGCACCGTTTCTTCCCACATCTTTCTGCTCTGTCCGGGAATCCCGAACATGAGATCCAGATTCAGATTGTCAAACCTGGCCTTCCTGGCCAGCTCCACCGTTTCCACCACGTCCTGCCGGCTGTGGGCTCTCCCCATCACCTGCAGCAGTCCGTCATCCATGGACTGAACCCCAAGGCTCAGCCGGTTGATCCCCGCTGCCCGGTACACCCCCAGCTTTTCTTCGGTCAGGGTCGCCGGGTTGCATTCCATGGAAACCTCCGCATCCGCCGAAACATCAAACTCGTCGAAAACCGCCGAGAGGATGGATTTTGTCAGGTGGGAGGGCAGAATGCTTGGAGTGCCTCCCCCGAGAAACACCGTATCCACCGTGTACTCCGGGGAAAGCTGGTGTCCGTATGACCCAATCTCCCGGCAAAGAGCCTTTACATAGGCCTGTTTCAGGTCGTCCGGCAGCCCTGCCTCGGAATAAAAATCGCAGTATCCGCACTTCTGCAGGCAGAAGGGGATGTGGATGTAAAGGCCCAGCGGCTTCTTTTCCGGCTGCAGTGCATGCGCTGCGGCGGCCGGCTGAGTCGTCTTCTCCACGACGGCCGGATTACTTGTTTTCATCATATTTCAGCACTGCGGTAAAGGCCTCCTGCGGTACTTCCACCGTACCGAACTGGCGCATCCGCTTCTTGCCTTCCTTCTGCTTTTCCAGCAGCTTTTTCTTTCGGGAAATGTCGCCGCCGTAGCACTTGGCGATGACATCCTTGCGGTATGCCTTGACAGTTTCCCGGGCGATGACCTTCTGGCCGATGGCCGCCTGAATCGGTACTTCGAACTGGTGCATCGGGATGATTTCCTTCAGCTTCTCGCAGACGAAGCGGCCGCGGGCATAGGCCTTAGATTCGTGGACGATCATGGAGAAGGCATCTACCAGGTCTTTGTTTAAGAGCACATCCAGCTTCACCAGCTGGGATTTTTCGTAGCGGATGAATTCGTAGTCCAGGGAACCGTAGCCTCTGGTCTTGGATTTCAGCGCATCGAAGAAGTCGTAGATGACTTCGTTCAGCGGCATCTCGTAGTGGAGCTGCACTCTCGTTTCTGTAATGTATTCCATGTGGATCATCTTGCCCCGCCGTTCCTGGCAGAGTTCCATGATGGCTCCCACATATTCCTTCGGGATCATGATATCTGCTTTTACAATTGGCTCTTCGATCCGGTCGATTTCCGTGATGTCCGGCAGATTGGTCGGGTTCTGGATCATTTCTACCGTGCCGTCCTTCAGCACCACCCGGTACACAACGCTTGGAGATGTAGTGATGACAGCCAGTCCGAATTCCCGTTCCAGACGTTCCACGATGATTTCCATATGCAAAAGTCCCAGGAAGCCGCAGCGGAATCCGAAACCAAGCGCAGTGGATGTCTCCGGTTCGAACAAGAAGGCCGCATCGTTGACCTGAAGCTTTTCCAAGGCATCCTTGACGCTTTCATATTTTTCGCCTTCTGCCGGATAGATTCCGCAGTATACCATGGACTGAACCTTCTTGTAGCCCGGCATCGGTTCTGCCGTCGGATCCTTATCCAGGGTGATGGTGTCGCCCACCCGGGCATCCTTTACCTGCTTGATGGAAGCGCAGATATATCCTACTTCACCGGCTCGCAGGGATCTGGTCGGCACATGACCCGGTGCCATGACGCCCACTTCGGTGACTTCATATTTCTTATTGGTGTTCATCAGGCGGATCATATCGCCCACCTTCACCTGTCCGTCAAAGACGCGGGTGTAAATGACCACTCCTTTATAGTTATCGTATACGGAATCGAAGATCAGAGCTTTCAGCTTGCCTTCCGGATCGCCGGTGGGTGCCGGAATCGTTTCCACAATCTTCTCCAGCAGGTCTTCGATGCCGATGCCTTCCTTGGCAGATACCAGCGGCGCCTCCGACGCATCGATGCCGATCATTTCTTCAATTTCTTCCTTCGTTTCCTCCGGCCGGGAGCTGGCAAGGTCGATCTTATTGAGGCACGGCAAAATCTCCAGGTCCTCTTCCAGGGCCAGATACACGTTGGCCATGGTCTGGGCCTCCACGCCCTGGGTGGAGTCCACCACCAGCACGGCACCTTCGCAGGCCGCCAGGCTTCTGGATACCTCATAAGTGAAGTCCACATGCCCCGGGGTATCGATCAGGTTGAAAATGTATTCGTTTCCATCCTTCGACTTGAACACCAGGCGGGTAGTCTGCAGCTTGATGGTGATACCCCGCTCCCGCTCCAGATCCATGTTATCCAGGAACTGTTCCTTCATGTCCCGCTGGGCCACCAGACCGGTCTTCTCGATGATCCGGTCGGCCAGGGTGGATTTGCCGTGGTCGATGTGGGCGATAATGCTGAAGTTTCTGATATATTTCTGATAGTCCATTGGTTTTCCTCTCAAAAAAAGTATGTCAGGAAATAATACTTTCCTAACATACTATT
>JAEDMR010000197.1 GCA_016302925.1 Bacillota bacterium | reverse complement strand
CATTCCGCCCGCAGAGCAGCGCCAGATTGGCCCGAAGTTCCTGCAGCTTTTCCTGATTCCACCGAGGTATGCTGTCCATCCCCATCAGGGCGTCCAGCGGACTTTCCGCATGGCCCGCCCGGCACAGAGCAGCCGCCTGCAGCGCGTCCTCCTTTTTCAGATAGCATTCCAGCTTCCAGTAGATCCGCAGGAACGCGTCGCAGTCGCCGGGGTGATACGCCAGCTGCAGCACATCTTTCAAAAACTGCACCGGCGGCGAGGTAAAGAACAACGCATCCATGCCGCGGCTCCGGTACGAAATTCCCTCCTGCAAAAAGCGGTAAATCAGCGGCACCGCACTGTCGTTATTCCGGTACAGGATCGCCGTCTCCACCGTACTGTCTGTCATCCCGCTGTCCCGCACCATGGCCGCAATCTCCTGATACTGGTCTTTCCGTTCCAGCAGCAGGCAGCGCACCGGCTTCCCCTCTGTGCGTTCTGTAATCATGTGCTTTTCCCGCCGCTTCCCGTTCCGTGCGATAAAGGCATCCGCCAGCCGGACGATCTGCGGCGTCGAACGGAAATTCTGCTCCAGAAACAGCACCTTTCCATCGGGCCAGTTCTTTTCAAACTCCATCAGTGCCTGCGGGCAGGCAGCCCGGAACCCATAGATACTCTGGTCCTCGTCACCCACCATGAAAACATGACGGTCCCGGGACGCCAGCAGCCGGACGATGTCGTGCTGAATGGCTGACGTGTCCTGGGCCTCATCCAGACAGATGTACGGAAACCGGTCCTGACAATATTTCAGAATCTCCGGGTATTTTCGCAAAATCCGCCGTGCGTACACCAGCTGGTCGTCGAAGTCCATCTGCCGCCGTTCTTTCATGGTATCTACATACGCATCGTATAACGCCTTTACACGGTAATCTCCATATTCCAACCCTTCGATGGCTTCCGGAGAGAGCATGCTGTTTTTGATCCAGGTCAGGATCTGCTGCATGTTTTTCAGGTCCCCGTCTGCCGGATACTCCCCCTGCACCTGCAGATAAACCTCCCGCAAGACCTCATGGTTGTCCTCCAGAAGCCGGAATCCCTCGCTGCCGTTTCTCCGGTTGTAGCAATATATGATCCACTGGCAGAGGGCATTGATGGTCTGAAACTTCACCTTCCCCGCCTTTTCCTCGCCGAAAAGCTGCGAAAATCGTCGGTGCATGTCCCGGCTGGCCGCCACGGTGTAGGTCAGCGTCAGAATCCGTTCCGGCGGGATGCCGCAGACCTCTGTCAGATACGCCGCCCGGCTTACCAGAGTCGTGGTCTTGCCGCTGCCGGGCACTGCCAGAAGCAGCACCGGCCGGTCCACCGCGCAGACTGCCTCCCGCTGCTGCGCCGTCAGATTCAAATGATAGGTTTCAAAGAATGTCTCCCTGTCCATATAATTCCCCTTCACAAAAAAACAACCGCCTCCGCAATACGGCTTTCTTCCAGTATATCGCGGAAACGGTTTTTTCTCAAGATTGTATTTTACTGTGCCAGGATGACAGATCGTGTCATTGTGGATGGAAAGAAGAAAAAGGAATATATAGATCCAGGCTGGAAATCGTTCGCGGGGAATCGGTTTCCACGTAAATCCATCTCGCCCCACGAAAAAAAGCTGACGCATTCACGGATTTCACCGTTAGGGCGCCAGCTCCCTTGCATTATTCCATCAATTCCTGTTTTACAGCCCGTTCCGGTACATTTCGTTCATCACCGCCTGAGCATGCTCCATCTCTTTCTTCCGAATGATGGAATCCCGGTCGCTGAGAATTGCGAGCATCTCATCCACCAGATCCTCGATCCGCGGTTCGCTCACCCGGTACAAATAGCCCAGCATCCGTGTCGCCGTATAATCCGTATTCATATTTTTATAAGCCACCTCTGCACAAAATTTCTTCGGATAGCCCCTGTCCAGCAAAACCTGGTATAACTCATCCGTACGCTCGGATGCCATAACTCCTCACCTCTTCATCTATTATTAATAAATCATTTTTCTTCCACAATAATGTCATTTATTGTTCCGATGTCTCAGAACCGTACCCTTTCGCACATCTCTGCCAGCGGCGCAGACCAGACTTCTTTCGTCAAAGCATAATCCATGAATTCTTCCAGCATGGTCAGATTATGTGGCCGGCCGATGACCTGCGGATGCATACAGACGGCCATCATGCCGTTTTCCGTATGGGCCATGCCGTAGTCAAAGTGTGTTTTCCATATCTCGAAAATCTGGCTCTGGGGTTTCATCCCTGTCCGGGTCATGATGAACTCGGAATGCGGGAAGTCGTCCAGGTACCAGGATACCGGCATTTCGATTACAGAAGACGGGTCACCGAAGGTGTTGCCCCGGTCGAAGTTTACCGTACAGTACCGCGGGCAGTACGGATAATAGTCATTTCCCATGAGACTGCTGTCATATCGGAATCCGTGCTTTTCCAGCAGCTTCATGGTATTGGGACTGAAATCAAAGCCCGGCGACCGGTAACCTGTAGGACGGATGCCGATTTTGTCCAGGGTCTCCAGTCCTTTCAGCAGAATAGCTTCTTCTTCCTCTTCCGGCAGGAACGTAGGGTCCTCGTGGACATAGCCGTGATGGCCGATCTCGTGGCCCCGCGCTGCAATCTCCCGGCAGATTTCCGGATAGGTGTCCAGGGTATGGCCCGGAATGAAGAAGGTGGCACGGATGCCGCGCCGGTCCAGCAGGTCCAGAATCCGCGGCACGCCTACCACGGCGCCGTACTCTCCGCGGGAGGTATAGACCTGCGAACTCTTTCCGAAGGATTCCATCCACACCGAAGAAGAATCGAAGTCGAAGCTGAAACTCAGGGCCATCTTCTTTCCCTCCGGCAGCTGCAGCCGGCCTGTCTTCTGCATATTTTCCAGAATCTTGTCCATGTGCTTCTGATTGTCTGTCTTCTGTTCCATTTGAATATTCCCTCCTGTATCACGTTATTTCACATCTGTATCCCATTATACAATATTTCCCCCCGACTGGTGGCGAAAATTTGAGATTATTTACAAATATAAGAATTTATTCACCAAACCTTCATATATTGTTGACAAAAACTATGTTTTGCCTGTATAATAGTGAAAATGCACAAAAAATTATAGCAAGCATGGGTAAGCTTCATTGGGTGTGCGTAATGTATAATGTTATGGAGGTAACTGAATATGGAACATCAACACAAAAAAGGGGAGTGGAACTCCAGTTTCGGCTTCCTGATGGCTGCAATAGGTTCTGCGGTCGGTCTCGGAAACTTATGGGGTTTCCCGTACAAAATGGGAATGAACGGTGGTTTTGCGTTCTTCCTGATTTACATTCTTTTAGTTGCAACTGTGGGTATCGTCATCTGCCTGACGGAACTTTCGCTGGGTCGCAAGACCGGAAAGGGTGTCGTGGCAGCTTACGAATCCATCTCAAAAAAATACAGCTTCGTGGGCTGGTTTGCCTGGATTTCCCCGCTCTTGATTTTAGGTTTCTATTGCATGCTGGGTGGTTACTGCCTGAAGTATGCGATCGCCAATCTGGGTGACCTCTTCGGTGCGTCCTGGGGCGTAGGCGGTGCAGACAGCGGCGCCTACTTCGAAGGTTTTTTCACCGACCAGGCACAGACATCCATCTACACGCTGATTTTCGTCGCATTGACAGTCCTCATTGTAATGGGCGGCGTCTCCAAAGGAATTGAACGGTTCTCCACCGTGGCGATGCCTGCTCTGTTCGTGATGCTTCTGATTGTCAGT
>JAEDMR010000196.1 GCA_016302925.1 Bacillota bacterium | reverse complement strand
TTCAGCAGCGGATTGAGCAGAAATTTCCCGTTTTCAAAGCCTTCGATTTCCGTAATCTCCACCACCCGTCTTCTTCCTCCCTCCAGCTTTTCCACATGGACCATGATATCCAGTGCTTCCGCAATCTGGGCACGTACGGCATCGATGTGGAGCGGCATGGCCATCATGTACATGGTCTCCAGCCTGCGCAGCATACCTTCCACGGAATTTCCGTGGCCGGTGCTCATGCCGGAATGACCTGTATTGAGGGCCTGCAGCATGTCCAATACTTCACTGCCCCGCACCTCGCCCACAATGATCCGGTCCGGCCTCATGCGCAGACTGGATTTCAGAAGCTGCGACATGGTCACCTGCCCCTTTCCCGCGGCATTGCTGTTTCTGCATTCCAGGTGAACGATGTTTTCTACGCAGGTCAGCTTCAGCTCGCTGGAATCTTCAATAACGATGACCCGCTCCCCGGCGGGAATATGCTCTGACAGGGCATTCAGGAGCGTGGTCTTCCCCGACGATGTGCCGCCGCTGACAAAAATGTTATATCCGCATTCCACCAGACAGGCCAGGAGCTGTGCCCCTGTTTCTGTCACCGTTCCGCTTCCGGTCAGACTTTTCAATGTCAGGAAATTCTCTGAAAACTTCCGTATGGTCAGAATCGGACCGTTAACCGCCACGTTGCGGTAAACCCCGTTGACACGGGACCCGTCCTCCAGACGTGCATCCACGATGGGCTGCATCTCATTGATTTCTCTGTGCACCTGCGCAGCGATGTTACGCATGATGTCCTCCAGTTCTTCCAGAGAGTCAAAGGTCATGGGACAGCGTTCCAGTTTTCCTCCCCGTTCGATGAAAATGTCTTGCGGGCCGTTGACCATGATTTCCGTCACAGAAGGATCCTCCATCAGCGGCTGCAGAATTCCCAGCCGGCACCGCGTCTTATAGAACAGCTTCCGGATCATACCGTCCAGTTCCTGTACAGAATACCGTGCTGCCGCCTCATCCCGAAACACAAGGTCCACGATCCGCATCATGGCATCTTCATCATTGGCTGCGGGCTCCGCCCGCAGCCCGCGGCGGAATGCCTCCAGGACCCGTTCAAAAAAGTCTTCCTCAATGATTTGTATAAAATCATCCATTAAAGGTGCAACCTTCCTTCATAAATTCATCATTCCTTTATTGTAATTATTTCACATCGCAGGTAAATAATAAAACAGCTGCAAGTCCATTGCAACTGTTTTCGTTCGTCAGGAATCGACAGTTCCCGCCCTGTTCTGACATGATCCGACGACCATCGTCACCATCTGGTTTGATTCGACATATTTCGAGGCCCATTTTTTTAATATTTCAGCAGAAATTCTGTCAGATTTTTTACACCGATGGCGAAATTTTTCGTCATGGCGATATTAATCCGACCGGTTTCCCGGTCCGGCAAAAAGCTTTCCCCATCGTGTGCTATTTCCAGAATGACCGGCTGTTCATCTGATGCCGCCATGACAGCCGGTTCCCGGTTTTCCGCTCCATGGTTCCATACCATGATCCGCCGCTCCGGAAAAAAGACCGGTTTATTCAGGTTATCCGGGGTGATCGGCGGATTCGGGGCAAATGTAGAATCCAGTACGCAGCGGTCGTCCAGTCGGTTTCCCACCTCCACAAATACGGAACACATATCCTCTGCCTGCCTCCGGACGGATTGAAAGCTTTCCCGGCTTCCCAGATCCAGGATGATCCGGTCATATCCGCCTTTCTCCGCCAGGTGTGTCAGCAATTCCAGCCGCTCTTCTGCCGGAAGACAGTCCATCCCCTCTATCATCTCCAGACCGTAACAGTCCCGCAGAACGAATCCTTCCACGCTGCACGGCAGCCCATGAGACAGGCGGTAAAGCAGTTCCTTACCCCTCTGGGGACATTCTCCCGACGAACTTTTTCTCCGGAGCATTTCCGTCTCCCTGTACACCCACGCACCATCCGTTTCCGTTATGGGCAGATACAACACCTTCTCACCGTATGCGTCAGCCAGCATCCTTCCTGCCGTCACCGCCGTCGCGGTCACGCCGCAGCCGCCGCAAACGCCCAGAAATCCGATGATTTCCGTCGGCCGATCGCCTTTGCCCGACCGGCCCTCTCCGTTTCGCTGGCCGTTTTGCCATGTTCCCCGCCGATGCCGCAGACTTTCTCCATTGCTGATGTCTCTTCTTTCCCGCACCCGGTCCGCAGCCGCCTGTACCTCACGGCAAAGCTGCGAGATCCTGCAGGTTTCCGGGTCCACCATCACCAGACCCGGCCCTTGCTTCTCCATGTCCTCTTTCAGACCAGCTCCCGAACTGCCGCCCAGGCATTCTTCCGGCCCGCAGTCCGTCACCAGCACTTCACACTCCTCCGGCAAAATCTCCGGCAAAATCTCCGGCAGGCCTTCCGGTAACTCCCGCTCCGCCACTTCAATCAGAAAACCATTCCCCGATTCGGCAAGCCCCCTTGCCACTGCCCGCCCGAAGGCAGGTTCTTTCATCAGAACAGCAATCCTGACAGGTTTCATCATATCCCTCTCTTTCTCACTGTTTCCCTTTGCCCTTACAGCATATGGCAGCTTACAGAAAATGTCAAGCTATTCTTTTCCGCAGCGGTTCTGCTGTTCCTGCAGTTCCCGCAGCTTAGAAAGGGCCTGCTGTAGTGTTCCCACCTGATCCACCAGCCCGATCTCCACCGCTTCCGGCCCGAACAGCAAAGTACCCACGTCGTTGGCCATATTTGACGTACAGTTCATCTTTTCTTCAATGACCTGCCGACTGGCCTTCGAATGCTCCACGATGAAATCCACCACACGCTCCTGGGTCTTCTTCATATAGGCAAAGGTAGGTTCCGCCGTGATTAGCGTCCCCGACGTCCGGATGGGGTGCAGCGTCATGGTGGCCGATTTCGCCACAAAAGAATAATCCGCCGACACCGCCAGCGGGATTCCTATGCTGTGACCCCCTCCGATGACCAGAGATACCGTCGGTTTGGAGATTCCAGCCACCAGCTCCGCCAGGGCAAGGCCCGCCTCCACATCGCCGCCTACCGTATTGAGAATCAGCAGCAGTCCCTGAATCTCCGGGTTCTCCTCCACCGCAATCAGTTCCGGAATCAGATGCTCATACTTGGTGGTCTTATTCTCCTGAGTCAGCACCGTATGGCCCTCCACGCAGCCGATGATGGACAGATACTGGAACGGACTTTTGAAATTGCTGCCGCTGGCCAGCATGCCAAGTTCTTTGATCAGATCTGCCGTGCCGCTGTTTTCCCCGTCTGGCTGTTTCTCCTTGTCCTTTTCTTTTTCATCGCTCATATTCTTCTCCCCCATTTCGTAAAATTTACTACTATTATTCAGCAAAGGAGTCTGTTTTATGCGGTTAAGTGAAATTGGCGACAAAGAAGTGGCGGACATTTCCAAAGGCAGTCTTCACGGCAAGCTCTGGGATGCGGAAATTCTGTTTGATGAAAAAACCGGGGTCATACAGACCCTGCTGGTACCTGATTTTCAAAGCGCGGACCGCCGCATGCGCGGGGAGTTGCAGCTTCCCTGGAATTCGATTATAATCATAGGTGAAGATATCATTCTCTTTAAATCCACCTATCAGTAAAAACAGTTACGGAGCAAAATCCATGCGCACCATGTTTCAAAAACGTCTTGTTTTTCTGGTTCTTCTGGGGCTTCTGCTTTTTCCGGCTCTCGCCGGGTGCGGCAATGCCGCAGAAGATGCTGAAAACGGTCAGTACAAAATATAT
>JAEDMR010000195.1 GCA_016302925.1 Bacillota bacterium | reverse complement strand
GCCGAAGGCCATAATGCTGCCGGGCAGTCCCATCAGCAGCCAAGCCGACATGTCCGATGCCTGCGCCGACATGGCAGTAACCCACGGGCCCATGGCTCTCCCGCCGATGAAGTAGTTCTTCTCGTCACTTGCCTTCCTGTCCTTCAGGAAGAAAAAGATTCCGACGCCGATAATCGCAAAAAAATATAGTGTAAACGCAATGATTTCACCGTTCAGCATAACTGTATTCTCTCTTTCTGTGTTTTTTCATATGCATGGGCTTATTGTACCACACTTCAGTCAAGAATGAAACACAGAATGAATTCTATACAAATTATTGTATATCAACGGGTAATACTATTCAAAACCATTGTAATTTACACTATTTTATTGTTGTACTACAGTCTATATGTATTATGATACGAAAAATAAATTTTTTCTTTTTTATCTTTCTTCTCTTTCATACACGGTTTTGCCGCCTACCACTGTCAGCACAGGCAGAATGTCCTTGATTTCCAGAGGATCACAGGTGAAGATATCCTTGTCCAGTACCACCAGATCCGCATAATATCCCGGTTTGATTCTTCCCTTTACATTCTCCTGGAATTCGCAGTAAGCGCTTTCCAGGGTATAGGCATCAATGGCCGACTCCACATCGACGCATTCCTTCGGATAGAAACCGCCTTCCGGCTGGCCATTCTGATGGCGGCGGTTGATGGCCTGGTGCAGATTCAGGAACGGATTGCAGTCCTCCACTGGGCAGTCGGTTCCGTAGGACAGGTGCACACCGCGGCGGAGCATGGTTCCGAAATTCAGGCTGGTGGAAATCAGATGTTCTTCCATGATTTCCTGCATCACACCCATATCAGATCCCATAAAGATCGGCTGTGCCTGAACCAGAATGTCTTTTTCCGCGATCCGGTCGATGAGACCCTGATCCGTAATCTGGCAGTGAATCACGCTGTGACGCAGTTTGTTCTCTCCGTCGACGAACGCCTTCTCATAGGCATCTATGGTTTCCTCAATGGCCAGATCGCCGATGGCATGGGTCACCACCTGTACGCCGTATTTCTTTGCAATGCTGCAGTAACGGTCCATTTCCTCCGGGCTGATGCAGCTGACACCGTGGTTGTCCGGATCGCCCACATAGCCGTTTTTCATCATGGCGGTCCGGGCACCCAGGCTGCCGTCCATATACAGCTTCAGAGGTCCAAGTGTCAGCCAGGATCCTTCTCCGTAGCTGCCCCTGCTGCCTTCACCCTTCGTCAGGTATTCTTCGAATTCCTCCGGGCTGTCAAACAGGGTCTGATGGCGGAACCGGAGCAAAGCCTCGCCTCGCTCATAAAGCTGGCTGTAGGTTTCAAAGGCGCCTTCTCCCTTGCATTCCGGATATCCCACATCATTGCACTGGACAGACGTCAGCCCATGAGCCACGGCATATTTCATACCGTCCAGGATGGCCGCCTGCCGCTCCTCCATGGTCGGATTCGGAATCAGGGCATTCACCACATGGCAGGCATTTTCCGTAAAAATACCGCTGGGGAAACCATCCGCCTCCAGACGAACCTCTCCCCCCGGAATCTCAGGAATCTCCCGGTCAAATCCCAGCATTTCAATGGCTTTCGTATTGGCCGTCAGCATATGGCCGCAGATCCGTTCCATAATCACAGGAATCTCCGTACTGATCCGGTCCAGATCATGGCGCGTCAGCATACGCTTTTCTCCCTCTGTGAAGTTGTCCTGGTTCCATCCGACGGAATGCATGCCGTTTTTTACCCGCTCCGGATGCTCCGTTATAAAGTTTCGGCAACGCTGCACCAGTTCATCGATGGACTTCACATCGTCGGTCTTTACCTTATACAGACTTCTGCCGAACATCAGCAGGTGCATATGGGAGTCATTGAGGCCCGGCAGCATGGTCCGTCCGCCGCAGTCCACCTTCTCATAAGGCAGACCGTCCGCGTCTGCCGCAGCCAGCACCTCTTCATCGGTGCCCACCGCACGGATGATGCCGTCTTCTGCCAGCACCGCCTGTGCATAGACACCCTTCTCCACATAAACCTTCGCATTAAAAAACACTTTCTTCATTCTGTCAAGTCCTTTCTCATTTCAGGATGCTGTCAATATATTTCAGGTACAGATCCGGCAGCACGTCGAAGTTATAGTGCTTATGCAGCCGTTCCGTATACTTGTGAAGATCCTTTCCATAGGCGCCCAGTACCAGTGCCGGTACCTTGAACTTCTTCATTTCCTCACCCGGGAAGTTGTAGAACAGATTCACCCCCACCAGATTTTCGAACAGTCCGTCGAAGTTCACACCATCTGCCAGCCAGGTGTAGCACAGGTCAGAAATGCCGTAATACTCGCTGGTTGCCATCTTTTCCCCGTGTTTTTCTGCTGCGTAGGCGATGACTTCATCGATGGATTTCAGCATTTTCTTCGTGTCCGCATCCTCCGGGTCGATGTTTACATCCGGATAATATGGCGGAATGATGGATACGATGATCATCGGATTCTTATTATCCTGCATCTCATACAGCCGTTTTACGATTTTCACGCAGGCATCCTGCATCTCCGGATTCACTGCCATCAGTTCCTGTGCATAGGATTTCAGATATGCATTCAGATCCCCGTCATAGTTTTTCGCCGCTGCCTCATAGATCTCACGGAACGTCTTCACCTGCGGCTCTGCCCGGTATGCTGCAGGCGGCTGCCCGGCAAAATCCGTAAAGCCGGCGATTTTTTCGTCGATGGTCTCGTTCACCGCACGGAACGCATCTTCTGCCAGCTTACGCAGCTTTTCCATGGTTTCTTCCGGCTGCATTTTGATGGTGGCAATGTTGTAGTAGGACGCCGCATACAGGGACGAAGAAAGAGAATAATTGGTCTTCAGATCCTGCAGCTTCAGACCGGCAGGAGGCGCTGTGGTGATGCCGTGGTTCTGCTGGCAGAAGTCCGGATTCAGGTGCATCCGTTTGTACACTTCCGCATTGAGCAGATTGGCATCCAGTCCCAGGAACGGTTCCTCCCCATGGGTCATGTGACCGACGCAGAAGAACATCGGCATCACTTTTCCCGCACCGCCGTACTGAATGTACATGGTGCCTTCTTCCGCCTTATCTACCATAAAGCATTCTGTCAGCAGCATCACTTTGTAGTGAAGATGATGCTGTGCGGCAAATTCGTTGAAAAACGGAACCGCTTCCAGCATGCCTTCCGAATTGGTTTCCTCGCCGCATACGGCCACATACAGGATGTTGCCCCGGATGCCGCCTTCCTCGCTGTAGTGCTGCATCAGTTCCAGTGACAGAGCGTGACCGATTTTCATATCTGCCGTTCCGCGTCCGAAGATCCACTCTCCGCTTTCCAGATCCTTTCTGCTTGCCTCATCCATATGCAGCTGCCCGATCTGCTCCGTGATTTTTTCCACGTCGAAGGCAATGTCTTTCAGCGGACCAAACTCATCTACATCCACCACATCGTAATGACCGGTGAGAATCACGGTGTCCGGACAACCCGGTGTCAGTTCCAGATAAGCCGCCACCAGTTCTCTCTGCAGCGGATCATTCTTTACGGGAACCCGCATCACCGCATCTTTATGTTTCTGAAAATACGGAATCTCATACAGCAGCTCCTCAATTCTGCGGGCGGCCGTCATTTCCTCCGGCGTGCCGGAAATGCTCGGTGCTTCTACCATACGAACCATCCGGTTATATAATCTCTGTTTGTCAATCATCGTCCATCTGCTACTCAAAACATAGACAAAAGTGTCCATATCGAGATTGTTACTGCTTCAT
>JAEDMR010000023.1 GCA_016302925.1 Bacillota bacterium | reverse complement strand
ATTCAATGGATTTTCACATTTGCAGTTTTTCTCCTTGCTGGCTTGTATAGTTCGGTTACTTGTGATATACTGGATGCGATACAATGACAGGGGGGTATTTCAATGACTTCAAATATGCTGCGGGCGCTTGCCTGCTTTTTTATGCTGCTGGACCATCTCTGGGCCAGCCTGATCCCGGGAAACAACTGGATGACCTATCTGGGACGCCTGGCGTTTCCTATCTTCGCCTTTCAGATTTCAGAAGGCTATTTTCATACATCCGATTTTCGGAAATACGCACTGCGACTCTTCATCTTCGGACTGCTTTCCGAGATACCGTTCAATCTGCTGTACAGCAGCGGCATGATCTATCCGTTCCATCAGAACGTCATGTTCACGCTGCTTCTGGGACTTCTGTCCATCCGTGCCCTGGATACTGCACGGCAGAATCTCTGCCCCAAATCCATCCTCAAGGCCCTTTTCATCGTAGCCGGCTGCCTGCTACTGTCGGTGGTGGGCTTCGTGGATTACAGTGCCATGGGCGTTCTGACCGTGATTCTGTTCTATCTGCTCCGGGAGTTTCCTTTCGCACGTCTGGCACAGTTTGCCGCCATGGTATTACTGAATATCATTGTGTTCGATGGCATGACCATTCCTGTCAGCCTGGGATCTTTTTCATATGATTTTCCAACCCAGGGGTTCGCCGTTCTGGCTCTGATCCCGATCTGGCTCTACAACGGAAAAAAAGGCAGAAGCAGCAAAGCCCTCCAGTACGGCTTCTACGCCTTCTACCCTGTGCATCTCCTGATCTTGGCTCTAATCATGATCTACCGGTAATTTTTACACTATATTCATCGTATTGCATTTTTATTTATCGAATTGAATGTGGTTCTCTCTTATTCCCGCACTCCGCCGGAGTGCGGTTTTCTTTTTTAGCCGAAAAGTTTTCTTTTGGAAAACTTTTCGGAACTTTTGGAAAACCGCAACTCGCTTCCCTGGCGTACGGTGAAAAAAAAGCATCCCCGCGTGAAACGCCAATGTCATTAAGTTAAGAATTTTTAGATAAAGTCCGCACATCAAAAAAGATGTGTGGACTTTTTTCTGCAAAGGGGTTGACAAAATTTGAAAAATATGATGCCGATTTTATCTGATTATGATTTTAAGAAGATAAAATCGGCCCTTGTAAATAGGTATTTAAATCTGTTTTCAAGGAGTAAATCATGGATACTAACGATGCAATCAAAAAATTTAATTCTCAAATTGAAAAATTCTCTGAAATGAAAGATAATTTTTGCAACAGGCCAGGGAAAGACTTTTCTCGATATCGAAAGCAAAATTTCGAAGGTGTAGTCCGTTCAATTCTTGCATTAGATGGGAATACTCTGACCAACGAACTTCTCAGAATAAGCAAATATTCAATCAATACACCTTCTGCACCTGCTTTCATACAGCAACGCGAAAAGATATCTGCTTCAGCTTTTCCACAGCTATTCAAAATGATCAATGAGACCTTTGATATGAATATGCGCTACGAAGGTTATCGGCTTATGGCTATTGATGGAAGCCATATACATGTACCTAACAATCCTTATGACTTGGATTCGCTTGCTCAGAGCCGAGAAGATGAACATCCACATAATGAATTCCATCTTAACGCCTTCTGGGACATCTTGCAAGGAACATTCATGGATGCAGTAATACAAAAGTATCGTACCCAGAACGAAGACAGTGCGCTTATTGAAATGATTGAACGTTCTAAATTGAAGGATGTAATAGCTGTATGTGACAGAGGTTATGAATCATATAATAACATTGCTCATTTGCAGAATGCAGGCTGGAAGTATGTAATGCGAGTAAAGGAAAAAGGCGGTCGTGGTATTGCAGATGGTTTGAACATCCCTGATGAACCTGAATTTGATATGCATATAAGTCTTTCTATCACAAGAAAACAAAGCAGGGAAGCTAAAGAAATGGCGAAAGAAAAGAATAAGTATAGATGCATACCGTCGAGTATAAAGTTTGATTACCTTCCATTGAAAACTAAAAGGAACGAATCTGCACATTTTTTCACTCTTGAGTTTAGGCTTGTGAGGGTAAAAATATCAGAAGACAGTTATGAGATGCTGATGACAAATCTTCCAGAGGAGAAGTTCCCGCCGGAAAAGCTTAAAGACATATATGATATGCGGTGGGGAATTGAAACCTCGTTTAGAGATCTCAAGTACATAGTCGGAATGCTGAAGTTTCATTCAAGAAAAAGTGAATTTGTGACACAGGAGATATATGCAAATCTCATTATGTATAACATGACGGCAGTCATATCTCGATGCGTTGAAATACCAACAGTGCAGAGAAAATATGAGTACCGCATACGATTCTCAACTGCGGTAAGAATCATAAAGAGCCTTCTGGCCGGAGACGTTTCGCCTCCGGTTGCCGAAGCACTGATTCAACGAAATATAACACCTGTTCGTCCAAACAGAAATTATCCTCGAAAGAAACAGCAGAAGGCAAGAATTCAATTCGTATATAGGATAGCATAAATTTAAACAGTTGTAAAAGGAAGGCAGATTAATTTCTGTCTATTTGGCGTGCAAAAAAATAAAACAGAGCAGAAAATAAGCAAATACATCCCTGCTCTGAGATAGATATTAATAAAAGAACTACCTGCCTAATCACTTAACTTAATGACATTGGCGTGAAACGCGGGGTTTTTCCTATGCGGGCATAGCCCTTATTCCTCGCGGGACACGTGCAACGTGTAATGCGGTTTGACAACTGCGTTGCCTCATCTTTTACCTTTTATTTTTCTTTGACTTTTCTACTTCGGGAATACTAAGCTGTTCTCCCAATCGGTCCTCATCAAGTTGATGTCTGATATACTCCGCAATTCGCCCTTCATTTTTTCCTACTGTATCAACATAGTATCCCTTGCACCAAAATTCTCGCTGCCTATATTTATATTTCAGCTCGGGGAATTGCTCGTATATCATCGTAGTGCTTTTCCCCTTCAAGTATCCCATAAAGCTTGATACTGCCATTTTCGGTGGGATTTCAACGAGCATATGTACGTGATCGCGACATAATTCTGCCTCTATTATTTTCACGCCTTTCCATTCACAAAGCTGCCGGAGTATTTTACCTATCGCAACGGCTTTCTCTCCGTAAAAAACCTGTCTTCTGTATTTCGGCGCGAAAACAATGTGGTATTTGCAATTCCACTTGGAATGCGCTAAACTATTAGTGTCATTGAGACTCATATTTCCTCCTCCTTTTGGCTTGATGCAGTTGCCAGACCGCACTATTAGTCTAACAGGTGGAGGATTTATGGTCAAACGCATAGCGTTCATTGAACCCCGTGTCAAACACGGGGTTTTCCTTATACAAAAAGGAAGGCCTCCGCAAGTGTATCACCTGCGGAGGCCTCCTTCTTTCATGTATCCCTTGAATTCATTTTCAAGCTGTTTTATCTGAAATTCCTGCTGCCAGGCTGCAGAGCAGGCGGATTCCATATTCCATAGCGCTTTCATCAAAATCAAACTTCGGGTGATGTGCCAGGCAGGTAAGACCTTTCTCTACATTGCTGGATCCCAGATTCAGGAAACAGGCTGGAATCGCCTGGGCGAAATACGCGAAATCTTCCGCACCAAGCATGGTGTGCTCTATCGGAATAATAGAATCGGCTCCTACGATGCTTTCTGCCACAGTCTGTGCATAGTTTGTTGCATCTTCATCATTATGAAGCACAGGGAGACCATGCACGATATCGATATGGCACGCAGCCCCGTATGCATTGCAGATTCCCTTTACAATCTGCTCCATGTTTTCCAGAATATAAGACCGCACTTCTTCTTTCTGACAGCGGATCGTGCCGGATATTTTGGCAGTTTCAGCCACAATATTAATCGCCGACCCTGCTTCAAAAATGCCTACTGAAAATACCGCTGAATCGTTGGGATCAATTCTTCTGGCCATGAAGGTCTCCATGGCACCTACAATCTTGGCGCCTACAGATAAGGCATCCACTGTTTTGTGCGGCTGTCCTGCGTGTCCTCCCCGGCCGGTAATCTTAATATAAAACTCATCGGTGGACGAGGAACCCGCACCGTGGCGCACGCCTATGGTTCCTGTCGGATAATCATTAAATACATGCAATCCGAAGATGTTCACAATTTTCTCAGCAATTCCTTTTTCCTGCAAATCTGCCAGCATGACCCTGGCACCTCCCAGATTTGGGCCTTCTTCTGCCGGTTGGAAGATCAAAAGTACATCCATGGGTAGTTCTTCCCGGTTACGCTGCAGGAGCTTCGCAGCACCCAGCAGCATAGCCGTATGACCATCATGACCACAGGCATGCATTTTGTTTGGTATCTGAGAGCGATAAGGAACATCGTTCTCCTCCTGTAGGCAGAGTGCATCCATGTCTGCACGAAGCGCAACCATATGGCTGCTGTCCATTCCGCGAATCAGTCCAAATACACCCATTTTCCCCGGCAGAATTTCTATTCCTTCCGCAGCCAGATGTTCTCTGACCAGCTTTTCTGTGTTCTGCGTATCAAACCCAATCTCCGGATGCATATGAAGATATCTTCGAATCTCAATGGTTTCCTGCAGAACCTCGTGTGCCTGCTGTGCAAATAGTTCTTCCAGAGATTTTTTTATTTTATATTCCATGGTTCAGCACCTCGTTTTCGCTGTTTACGCATAATTCATGGCGATTGCGCCAAAGACAAACAGGCACTGAACGGCAAAGCAGATGCCGAAGAACGGCAGGAGCCATTTGTAATATTTGTTTAACGGAATCTTAGCCATTGCACAAGCAATTACCATGAAGCTGGTCGGCCAGATCAGATTAGAGAAGCCATCGCCAAACTGGAATATCAGTACTGCAATCTGGCGGTTCATGCCGATCAGATCTGCAATCGGCGTCATGATTGGCATGGATACAGCAGCCTGTCCAGATCCAGAAGGAATCAGGAAGTTAAGGAGCGTCTGGAAAATCAGCATTCCCACGCCGCTTGCGTACAGGGACAGATCCTCAATCAGACCAACACAGGCGTGGATTAAGGTGTCAATGATGTTTCCTGCAGTCATAACGACCAGAACGGCTCTTGCTACACCAACGATAACGGCAGATAATACACCTTTGCTCAGACCTTCCACCAGGGTGGTTGCAATTTTATTTGCTTTCCAGCGGTTGATAATACCTACTACAATAGCAAGGATCATAAAGATGGCTGCACACTGATTGATATACCAGCCCTGAGTAATCAGCCCCCATGCCATGAATCCCACAGCTACCAGCAGAGCCAGCAGGGACAACTTTCTCTCCGTGGTCATCGGAGTGTTCATTCTTTCTTCGTCCACCGTCATATCCGACATGTCGACACCATATGTCAGGCTCTTGGTAGGATCTTTCTTAATCCGTGCTGCATACCACATAACATATGCAATAAGAATTGCCGTCATCACAGCGAGAATCAGGATTCTGTATCCGATTCCGGAGAACATCGGAAGTTCAGCGATGGTCTGTGCCACACCGATGGTAAAAGGATTCACCGTGGCAGCAGCAAAGCCTACACCTACAGGAACTACAGAAATCGCAACACCCACCATGGCATCATAGCCCAGCGCAATGGCAACAGCCACGAAAATCGGGATAAATGCGATGATTTCTTCATAGGACATAGTTCCGGTAGAACCCCAGATTGCCAAGACAATCATGATGATTCCTATAAATACATTAGCATATTTCGGATGCGTTTTTGTCTTCCTGACCATCAGGGCAATGGCTGCATCGATTGCGCCTGTTTTTTCAATTAGATATAAACTGGAAAACGCACAGAAGATCAGGAACGTGATATTAGCCGCCTGAATCAGTCCCTCTTCCAGTGAAACGAACATGGCAAACGGACCAACCGGTGTCTTGTCAATATAGTGGAAGCTGTCCGGATCAATGACCATTCGACCCGTTGCTTCATCCAGTACCCGGTCATACGCACCAGCCGGTACAAGCCAGGTGCAGATGGTTGCAATAACAATAATAACTAACAAAATAACAAATATATGAGGTACCTCACGCTTTTCTTTTCCCTTTTGGGTTTTATCCGTTTTCATTGTGATTCTCCTTTTCATATAATGATTTCATTTCCATTCTCCAGCACGTCTTCTGGTTTGAAAAAGTGCGTAATTGGTATCGATACCTTCATACCTCAAGAATAAACCATTGAGTTGCTCTAAGGTCAATAGTTTTACTAAATATTTGTAAAAAAAATCCCGGCTGACGCCGGGTGCATATCGTGTATTATTCAATCGGTGCCCAAAATTCATAGTAGTCCACACTCTGCTGACTGTTATTCCGAACGGAAATGGTTCGAAATATGGGGTTTCCTGTCAGCATGAAGCCGTTTGCCTTAATATAATCTTTGATCCGAACGAAATCGCTGTAATCCCTGTTGGTGTAAGTTTTCAGCGTAGCATGCACACATTTCTGCGGAGGAATCACCTGGAATGTGTCACGTGGAAAATCCTGGTGATGTGTGAACTGTTCGTCATCTACCAGTGTGATGGCATAGCTTAGGAATTCTCTCCGCACTTCCGGGTCAATTATTTTCTCCCAGATCCTATCATCAAAGTATCTATCTTTCGGTGCCACGAAAGTAAACTTGGCTACATGAGTACTGGTCAGACGATTAAATTCCGCCATGGTTTCCTTCATGGAAGTTCCGACTTCCTTATATATCAGAGTTTCTGATTCTTCAATGGTAATCTGTCCCATATTCTGAATCGCTTTACTGAAGCTTTTCTGATAATCTCGCACCACCATCTGGAGGTTCTTCAGTTCTTCAATCTTGTCTTCCAGAATCTTGTCCTGTACCTGCATGACCGCCTCTGCACGCTCAATGGTGCAGTCATTGATCATCATCTTAATATCCTCCAGCGGCATATTCAGACTTTTCAACCGCATGATGTAATCCAGGCAAATAAAATCAGCCCGGCTGTATACACGGTACCCGTTCTGTGCATTTTTGACGGGTGACAGGATTCCCATCTTGTCATAAAGCCGCAAAGTATCCCGGCTGACGCCGAAATACTCTGCAAGTTCTCCTACATGATACTCGATTTTTTTATTTTCCATCATTTCACCACTTTATACAGCTCGTCCGGTCCCGGCGGGTCGATGATTTCACTGCTGCCATCCGCACGCCGCAGGGTCAGACCCTCGGCAGCCGGCAGGATCCTGCCGATTTCACATGCCGGCACACCGGCTTCTGCCAGCTTCTGCAGCATGTCCTCCTTCTTATCCGGCGATGCCATGATGATCATCGCCCCGGAAGAAATCAGCCGCAGACAGTTGATATCGTAATGCGTGCAGATTTTGCGGGTAACGGGAGCCACCGGAATGGCTTCTTCCTCCAGAACGCAGCCCACGCCTGCGATCTGGCACATTTCCCAGACGGCGCCCAGAATGCCGCCCTCCGTCACATCGTGCATGCCGTGGGTTCCCACCGCACCTGCCGTCACGCCGTCCCGGACCACGCTGACGTGGTCCAGCAGCTCAGAGGCCTGCTCCAGTTCTTCTGCGGACAGCACCGCACGTAGTTCTTCTGCATAATCGCCTGCGATAATTCCGGTGCCCTCCAGCCCGGCGCTCTTGGTCATGAGGATCACATCGCCGATCTGAATGTTTTCGGCAGAGGCGGACTGATTCTTTCTGCCCCGGCCGATGGCGGTGGAAACGATGACCGGCTGGTTAACCGCCGCCGTGATCTCCGTATGACCGCCGATGATTTCCACCTCACAGGCTTCTGCCGCTTTTGCGGCCTGATCCATAATCAGTTCAATGTCTTCTTCCGTGGTGCCTACCGGCAGCATCACCGCCAACATGATGCCCAGCGGCTGAATTCCGTTGGAGGCGATGTCATTGCAGGAGATGTGAATGGCCAGCCGCCCGATGTCGCTGACAGCTGCCGTGATGGGATCTGTAGACATGACGCATTCGTAGTCGCCGTAGTCCACGACAGCGCAGTCTTCTCCTACCCCAGCCCGGGTCAGCACCTCCGGCCGTTTATAGTTTATTTTATCGATGACGATCTGTTTCAGCAGATCGCTGTCCAGTTTTCCTGTTTTCAGCATGTTCTCTTTCCTCGATGTTTACGAATGATTCTTTCCTCTGTGTTTCGATGCGCTTCAAATGTGTTATTTCTCTGTTACCCCGCCGGCTTCCAGCCAGCCCTTCACCGTTTCCTCGTCGATGATCGGGATACCCAGTTCTTTGGCTTTTTTATTCTTGCCGGAGCCGGAGGTCAGGTCATTATTGATCAGGTAGCTGGTTTTCGCACTGACAGAACCGGCCACTTTACCGCCTGCCGCTTCAATTTCTCCTTTCAGCGCATCCCGGTTTGCATAATGATTCAGCGATCCGGTAATGACGAAGGTCAGTCCCTCGAAGGCAGTACCGGCTGCCTCATAGCTTTCGTCCAAGGTCACTTCCACCAGCAGGTCGGAAACGGTCTTCTGGTTCTCTTCATCGTCAAACCACGATACGAAAGCATCGGCCATGACTTCCCCCACCCCGTCGATGGTCATCAGTTCTTCCTTCGTCAGAGATTCCACGACATTCCACTGGTTCCGGCAGTGTCCGGCAATAAGCCTTGCGTTGGCCGTGCCGATGTTCGGAATGCCCAGGCTGTAAAGGAACCGGTCGGTGGACGTGTTTCGCGCTTTTTCGACGGCGGCAATCAGATTGGCGAAGGACTTCTCGCCGAAGCCTTCCATTTCAATGATCTGCTGCCGGTACTGCTGCAGATGGAACAGGTCGGCCAGCTCGTGAATCATGCCCTGATCCACCAGTTTTTCCAGGGTCATTTCCGACAGGCCGCCGATATCCATGGCATCCCTGGATACAAACAGGGTCAGCCGTTTGATCTGCTTGGCCAGGCAGCCCTGGTTCGGGCAGAACAGCGTCTCCACGCCGTTTTCATTATGGATCACCGTATCGCCGCCGCAGACCGGGCAGATCTCCGGCACGTGGACACGGCCGCTGCGGGTCAGGTTTTCAGAAATCTGCGGAATGATCATATTGGCCTTATACACCAGAATCCGGTCCCCGATCCCCAGTCCCAGTTCTTTCATCACGCTGAGATTGTGCACGGAAGCCCGGCTCACCGTGGTTCCCTCCAGTTCTACCGGCTCGAATACCGCCACCGGATTGATGAGGCCGGTGCGGGATGCACTCCACTCGATTTCCTGCAGGGTGGTTTCCCGGATCTCATCCTGCCACTTGAAGGCGATGGAATCCCGTGGGAACTTGGCTGTCTGGCCCAGAGACCGGCCATAGGCGATATCGTCAAATGACAATACGAGACCATCCGAAGGCAGAATATTGTCCTCGATCCGGTCGGAGAACCACTGGATGGACAATTTCAAATCGGAACCCGTCACCAGTCGATGCTCCACCACCGCGAATCCCTGGGACGAAAGCCAGTCAAACTGCTCCGTCCTCCGGGCAAACTCCAACCCGTCTGCACTGACCATTGCGAAAGCATAAAACCGCACATGGCGCTCCGCCGTGATCTGATTGGACAACTGCCGCACAGAGCCGGCACAGAGATTCCGCGGGTTCTTGTATTTGGCTCCTTCATCGGTAATTGTCTCGTTAATCTTTTCGAAATCCGGATAGGTAATGACCGCCTCACCCCGCAACACCAGACGGCCCTGAAAGTCGATGGACACCGGCACATTGGTGAACATCCGTGCGTTGTTTGTAACCACTTCGCCGATCTCGCCGTTTCCACGGGTCACGGCCTTCACCAGCTTTCCCGCTTCATAGGTCAGCACGATGGTCAGCCCGTCCAGCTTCCAGCTGAGCACTCCTTCCTGCGCCCCCAGCCAGCTCACCAGCTGATCCCTGTCCTTGGTCTTATCCAGAGAGAGCATTTTCGACGGATGAGCCTCCTTAGGCAGGTCCGAAAGAACCTCATAGCCCACCTTCAGGGTCGGGCTCTGGGACAGGGTTACGCCGGTCTCCTTTTCCAGGGCTTCCAGTTCATCATACAGCTGGTCATATTTATAGTTGGGCATGATTTCCCAGCTTTCCTGATAGTAAGCCTTCGATGCCTGATTCAGCAGAACGATCAGGTTCTGCATCTGCTCGATCTTCCGATCTTTTTCACTGCGATACTCCATTTCGCATACCTCACACTTTCTTTATCGGCGCGATCCCTTTCGCCAGTTTTTTCTGTCCGACGGATTCGAAGATAACCGTAACAGTTTTCTCGTCAACATCCACGACCAGACCAAAGCCAAACTTTCCGTGGCTTACCTGATCTCCCACGGAGAAATCCACACTCCCGGCCCCGGCTGCGGTCCGGGTGCTTGCCTGCCGTGCAGCCTTCAGCGGATCGTAGGCGAACGAGCTTCTTGCTGCAGGTGATCCTGCGGCGGCCGAAGAAGCTGCGGTACCGCCGCTGCGGCCTCTGGCCGCAATTTCTGCCGGCGTCAGCGTTCTGCCTGCCTGCTGTACCTGCTGCATACGAGATGACGGCTGGATGGATATATTCGGGGAATTCTGACCGGTCTGACTGCCGAATGGCCGGTAAGCCGGCTGGGCAAACCCATCCACAGATCCGGTGCACACGCCCAGATGATTGTCCGTGCGCCGTCCCGACTCATAGACCGCATCGCCAGTTAACAATTTCTTATCCAGTTCCCGCAGGAAGGTGGATTCCCGGGGTGCATCACCCTTGCCGTACATGACCCGGTACGCCGCGCTGGTCAGATACAGCTTTTCCTTGGCCCGGGTGATGCCCACATAGCAGAGCCGCCGCTCCTCTTCCATTCCGTCTTCGCTGTCAAAGGCCCGGTAACCCGGAAACAGTCCGTCTTCCATGCCCGGCATGAACACCACCGGGAATTCCAGTCCCTTGGCGCTGTGCATGGTCATCATGGTCACCTTGCCGGCTTCCTCGTCATATTTATCGGCGTCACCGTCGGTGGCAACCTTTTCCAAAAATTCCTCCAGGGTTGCCTCTTCACCGGCTTCCGCCTTATCCTTTTCAAAATCGTAGATAAACGATTTAAAGTCCATCAGGTTCTCGATGCGGCCCTCTGCCTCTACTGTGTTTTCCAGTTCCAGTGCTTTCATATAGCCGGTCTTCACCAGAAGATTATCGTATATATCCGATATGCGAAGATTCTGTCGTTCGTTCTGACACAGAAGAATAATATCTACCATCTCCTTCACGGCTTTCCCTGCCTTCGTCGGCAGGCTGTAAATCACTTCATCCATGCATAACGCATCGAAGAGAGACAGGCCGTTCACCTTGGCGATGCCTTCCAGTTTGGCCATGGTGGTCGGTCCCACGCCTCGCTTCGGCTCATTGATGACCCGTTTCAACGCCAGATCATCAGAAGGATTGATCACCAGCCGCATATAGCAGATCATATCCTTGGTTTCCTTCCGCTCATAGAAACTGAATCCGGACAGGATCTGATAGGGAATGCTCCGTGCCTTCAGAGCGTCTTCAAACAGACGGGACTGGGCATTGGTTCGATACAGAATGGCAAAATCATTGTATCCGTCATCGGACAGGCTTCCGCCGCTTCGTTTTTGCTCCAGGTTGTAGATTTCCTGCGCCACATAACGTGCTTCTTCCCGATCGCTTTCCGCATGATAGTATGTGATTTTTTCACCGTCATCCCGGGTGGTCCACAGCTTCTTCTCCTTCCGGCTGTGGTTGTTCCGGATTACGGAATGGGCTGCTGCCAGAATATTTCCACAGGACCGGTAGTTCTGCTCCAGCTTGATGATCTTTGCCTGTGGAAAATCCCGCTCAAAACCAAGAATGTTGCTGATGTCCGCACCCCGCCACTGGTAAATACACTGGTCATCATCGCCGACGACACACAGATTTTTATGTCCCGATGCCAGCATTTTTATAATCTCATACTGGATGTGATTTGTATCCTGGTACTCGTCCACCATGATGTACTGAAACCGCTGCTGATAGTCCTTCAGTACAGACTTATCCCACTGCAGCACGTGAAGAGCATTTACCAGAAGATCGTCAAAGTCCATGGCATTGTTTGCCCGAAGCTGCTTCTGATATTCCCCATAAATCAGCGCGATCTTTTTCGCCTTGGGATTGCCGCCGTTCAGCTCCATGTACTCCTCCGGCGAAATATCCGCTTCCTTCTGCTTGCTGATAACGGAGGAAACGTAGGCCTGCGGGTACTCCTTTGTGTCCAGGTTCATTTCCTTCAGAATGTTCTTGATGATGGTTTTCTGATCCACCGTGTCGTAGACCACGAAGTTTTTTTCGTAGCCCGCCACGTCATAATGTTCCCGGAGAATCCGCAGACTCATGGCGTGGAAGGTGAGGATCCACATGTAGCTCACCTGTCCCACCAGCTTCTCCACCCGCTCACGCATCTCTCCGGCTGCCTTATTGGTGAAGGTCACCGCCAGAATATTGTACGGGCTGACCCCCTGTTCGATGAGATAAGCGATCCGGCTGGTCATGGTGCTGGTCTTTCCCGATCCTGCGCCGGCCAGAATGAGAAGCGGCCCCTCCACATGGGTCGCCGCCTCCAGCTGCTGTTTATTTAAATGTGATAAATCCATAAATCGTCTCCCTTGTTTTCTATGTCAAAACTACATAATCGCCAGAATGACCTGCCATCCCGCCAGAACCAGACCCAGAACCGTCAGGAAGCTGGCCATCCGGTTGGTGCTGGTCTGATATAACAGATCCAGTTCCGACTCCAGCAGTTCCAGCAGGTACTTTATTTTTTCAATGAGCGGGTCAATCTGCTGGCTGATGAGAAGCACACGCTCCAGTTCCCCGATTTCAGAGATTGACAGATTCTCCACACGGTTCAGAGTTGTGATCAGCTCTCCTCTGTAGGCTTTGATTTTCCGAATCTCCTTGCGAAGCTTGTTTCCCTGCCCGCCGCTGTAGTAGTTGGCCTGCCGCCGCAGAATCCGGTTGCAGATGGTCTTGATGACCATAACCAGCTCTGCAGAGAACAGGATGCCGTGATTCACGCCCGCAATCTGGCTGTCCATGGAAAAATAGGGATTCATCTCTCCGTAATATGTATGGTCAAAATCCATGCGCCCGGCCCTGTAATGTTCCGCACGGCTGCTGTCTGCCAGGTTGATCACCACAGAATTGGCCCCAAAGGAAATCAGCCGCACGAAATCCCGGCTTCCCCACTGGTTTATCAGCCGCTCTTCGGCCAGGTGCTCCGGCACATGACGCCATCCCTCATCCCCGGTCATGAGACCGTAAATCAGCGTTTTTTCCTTCTCCAGAATGTCCTCAAGCCGTGTATACCGGTCAAACTGCCGGATCTCCAGCAGATAGGTTTCTGCCACGTCGGTTACTTTTCGGTTCAGGCTGCTGCTGACCTCCTGAAAGATTTCCCGGACGGAAATCATACGGCCATCCTGATTGTGAAGCTTCGCCCCATTTCCCTGCACATGGCGGAAATAGACGTAATCATCCGGTGAAGCATCCTTCACACTGAGGCAAACGCAAACCTGCACCGTATCCGATTCCGGAAACACAGTCATAAAAACAGAAGAAGACCGGACATCAAACGCCTTCTTCCGAACTCCGGCAGATGATTTTGTTTCCAGCCCGATGGACAGCTGATAGTTTTTCAGAAGAACCCGAAAACAGTGGAAAGGCAGACCGCCGCCATGAAGAAAATCCTGTCCGATTTTCAGCTGCTGAAACAGCGGTTCCTCCAGTGCCTCCGGATCGTCATCAAAAACAGCGTCAGGAAAGGTCTTTCGGATGGAACTGCGCAGTTCCCCTTCGTCGTCGGTGCGCAGACCCGTTTCTTCATCGAAAATACTGAAACTGAAGTAGTAGTTGATATTTCCATCCATCAAACGCTGCCTGGGTTTCCGGAAGAGATACATGGCATCCCGGGCACCCCTTCCATCCCCGGACAGATTCGCCTCCACATCTTCCTCGGCACTGTGATGGTTCTGATAGTGATATCTGGAGGTTTGAATCAGTTCCAGCCCCGCATTTTCCGCCAGGGTGCACAGACTTTGTGAGGAAAACATCCGTACCGGCAGCATTCCTTCGCATCCGAACAGGCTGTCAAATTCTTCTCTGCTTACATACTGAGACCAACGCTGTCCATCTTTCCATCCTTCTCCGGAAAACCGGTCCTCACTGCTGTCTGTAAAGGTTGTGGTCAGGATCAGCAGTCCATCGGGACGCAGCTTTTCTGCCATGGTTTTTATCAGGTCTTCTGCCATCCGGCAGGTGATGTGCTGCATGACATGGCTGGACAGTATGAGATCAAATTGTTTTCCATCCGGAAGCGCCGAAGCATCTCCGTTTAGGACGGTTACCGGGGTTCCCGTTTCATCGGATACGCGATGTGCCTCTTTTTCCGCTCCTGCAAACCGCCCCGGGTCCGGCTCTGCACCGGTGATTTCATCGGCGATTCCGGCAAACGTCTGAAACAGTCTGCCCATTCCGCAGCCCAGATCCAGCAGCTGCACCTTCTGCCCTGCCTTTCTTCTTGCGTCAGACAGAGACTTTGCCTTTTCCAGAGCCTGTCCCAGTACCAGTTCCTCGCTTTTCCCCCAGTACACCCCGTCAAATTCCCTTTCAATCAGTTCGCAGGTCAGCCGGTCGTTCTTATCCGGATATGTATATGTCATGGTGCTTCCTCCCATTCTGTGTCGTTCGCTCTTCTTTTCAGCCTGATATGTTGCATTATACCACAAAATCACGATAATGGGGCGTTTTTCTGCAAGGATCCGGATTTTGTTTCACTTACACTCAAATGTAAATATATGAATTTCACGGACAGGAAAAACCGGCCTACTTCCCCACATGGCAAGAGGGAAAGACGCCGGTCTTTTCTTTTGAAAGGAATTTAGGTATATAGGGTGACATGCTTGCACCCCTTACTCTTTTGGGCTTGGAGTGAGGCTTCTTACTCAATGTCTCTGCTGAGGCAAGTGTCAATAAGCTATCCCCGCGTGTCCCGCGGTTCTAATTTTACCGGAAAATGTATATCTTTATGGATATGTATGCTTACTGTGAAACACCAATTCCAAGAATTCTTATCGCTTCATCACGAATATTGATAGCCGCATTCAAATCTCGATCCATGATATTTCCGCAGGAACAGCGATATACTCTGTCCGACAACTTTTGATCTGTTTTGATTTTCCCACAACAACTGCAGCGTTTGCTGGATGGATAGAAACGGTCTATTTTAATCAACTTTTTCCCATTTCGTTCCATCTTATATGCCAGCTGATTCAGAAAACGTCCATATCCATTGTCCATCGTGCTCTTTCCAAATTTCAGTGCATGGCTCATCCCTTTCATATTTAAGCTTTCCACGGCCATCACATCATATCCCTCTGATAATCTGTGGCTAAGCTTATGCTGGAAGTCGCTCCTTTGATTCCGGATCTTTTCATGGGCCCTTGCCAATCGCACTTTCTGTTTTTGATAATTACAGCTCCCTTTTTGACATTTGCTCAGTTTTCTTTATTCTCTGGCTAGTTTCTTCTCTGCCTGTCGGTAATACATTGGATAATCTGCTTTTGTTCCATCTGAAAACACCGCCATTCCATGCATAGCAAAGTCTATCCCCAATACATTCTCTATTTTATCCTCATGTACTTGGTTTTCGATACACGCACACTGATAGAGAAGCGCAGCATAATATTTCCCGGTGGATTCTTTACTGATTGTTACGGATTTTAACCTACATCCCTCTTCTACATTCCGATGGATTCTTAATTTCACCTTTCCTACCTTCGGAAGCCGTAGATATGTTCCCTCCAGATAGATGTTCCCATTCACCACATTTGTTGTATAGGATTCTCTTGATCCATGTTTTGATTTGAACTTCGGAAAACCTGCATCAGGATTACGAAAAAAATTCTTATATGCAGTCTCCAGATGCAACTGTGCATTTGCCAATGCCAGTGAATCCACTTCCTTTAGCCAAGGAAACTCTTTCTTATATTTCGCAGGCGTAATTCTAATGTTTTTTCCTGTTTCTTTGTAATATTCCTGTTTCTCCCAAAGCATATGATTACATACAAAGCGAACACAGCCAAAACATTTCGCAAAATAAGTTTCCTGTTCTTTATTTGGATAGAGTCTGTATTTTCTTACGATATTCTTTACTTTAGAACTCTTTTCTCCAGACATCAACTCCTCCTTTTATCTCAATTCGCTGCCTTATTGTTCGTCTAATAATAGCATACCATATTTCGAGAAAAAGAACAAGAGTTCTCTTTAGGATCTTGCAATTCATTCCCCCACTTATCTTGCAGTGGGGGAATTATTGCAGGTATAGGTTAAAAGTAGGAAATGGAGTGCTTATTGAAATATGTCTGCCAGACTGGCAGTTGCCTGCTTACCGGATACCGAACAGCAGGTGGCCGTAAGAAGGATATGGCCAGTACGCCTTGGAAGTAATGGTCTCCAGTTCATCGATGGACTCACGCAGCTTGTTCATAGCTGTGAATACGCCATCGTGGTAGTAGGCTCCCTGTTTGGTGATATCTTCAATCTCTGTTGCTTCTGCCAGAGTATCTTCCAGGGCATGGGTGCCGCAGAACGCATCTGCCAGCAGCTTG
>JAEDMR010000022.1 GCA_016302925.1 Bacillota bacterium | reverse complement strand
GGAGCTAATCTCTATTTTATTTCTTCTAAAAACTCCACAACTATTTTACACTATCTTTTTTGTTGCCGCATATGAATGTTTCCCTTTTTTTCTGTCATCTATTGACAAAATTCGCTTTCTGGAGTATATTATATCCGTAAAAAATTCGCGGGCACGCGAATTCTTTATCACCCACCCATAACATTATAATACACCCATTCGCGCCTGAGCTGTCACACCCTGGCAGTTCGAAGCGGGCAGTCCTCCGATAAATATCGGAGGATTTTGCTTTTTTGCTGGTTATTTCCCGCCAAAAAGTGTACAATATACTTACAGAACAAATTGTTTATATTTTGTCAATAGATAAAGGAGGTTTCCCATTATGCACTGCACGAAAAAAATACTTGATGACCTGATCTGGGTCGGTGCCAACGACCGGCGTCTTGCCATGTTCGAAGGCGTATATTCCGTTCCGGATGGCGTATCTTACAACTCCTATCTTCTGTTGGATGACTCAACCGTTCTCTTCGATACTGTAGACAAGGCAGTCAGCGACAAATTCTTCCAGAACCTGGAGTATGCTCTGGGCGGCCGACACCTGGATTTCCTGGTAATACAGCACATGGAACCGGACCACTCTGCTACCCTGGCAGAACTTCTTCTCCGCTATCCGGATGTAACCATCGTCTGCAACGAAAAGATCGTTGCCATGATCGACCAGTTTTTCCATCTGGACATTTCCAAAAAGGCTTTCGTCGTGAAGGAAGGCACCTCCATGAACACCGGACGTCACAATCTCCAGTTCGTCATGGCGCCAATGGTTCACTGGCCGGAAGTCATGGTTACATATGATTCCACCGATAAAATTCTCTTCTCTGCTGACGCCTTCGGTACCTTCGGTGCACTGAACGGTGCCATTTTCGCAGATGAAGTGGATTTCAACCATGATTACATGGATGAAGCCCGCCGCTACTACACCAATATCGTAGGCAAATACGGCATGCAGGTACAGGCCCTGCTGAAAAAGGCCCATGGTCTGGATATCAAGATGATCTGCCCGCTTCACGGTTTCGTCTGGAGAGCCGGTATTGAAGATTATTTCGATAAATATGTGAAGTGGAGCACCTACACACCGGAAGAAAACGGCGTGATGATTGCCTATGCGTCTGTATACGGAAACACCGAAAATACGGCCGAGATCATCTCCAGCCGGCTGCGGGAAAAGGGAATCCGTACCGTAATGTACGATGTATCCGTTACACCGGCCAGCGAGATCGTTTCTGCCGCATTTAAGTGGAGCCATCTGATCTTCGCTTCCACCACATACAATGCAGGAATCTTCGTTTCCATGGAAGAACTGCTTCACGACCTGGCTTCCCACAACATTCAGAACCGTACCGTCGCCCTGGTAGAAAATGGCTCCTGGGCACCGACCAGCGGCAGCCTGATGCGTGGGATTCTCTCCGGATGTCAGAACATGACCATTCTGGATAAGACCATCACTCTGAAATCCTCCCTGCGGGAAGACCAGCTGGCTGAAATCGATGCTCTGGTGGATGCGATCGCTGCCACGGTTCCGAAATTTGAGCGCCCTGCCAAGGCAGAAACCGGCGTGGAAGTAACTGCAGGAACCATCGATAACGATGCCATGTTCAAGTTCTCCTACGGTCTGTTCGTTCTCACTGCCAAAGACGGCGACAAGGATAACGGCTGCATCATCAATACCGCAGCACAGCTGACCAGCAAACCGAACCGGATCAACATCGCGGTGAACAAGGCAAACTTTACCCACGACATGATTATGAAGACCGGTGTGTTCAACATTTCCGTACTGTCAGAGAAGGCAGAATTCGACACCTTCAAGCGGTTTGGTTTCGCCAGCGGCAGAGATACGGATAAGTTTGCCGGCTTCGAACCGTATGCAGAACGCAGCGCCAACGGACTGTATTATGTAACCAAAGGCGTCAATGCATTCATGTCTGCCAAGGTCATCGATGCCCACGACTACGGCACCCATACCCTGTTTATCGCAGAAGTGACCGAAGCACAGATTCTGTCCCCGGATCCATCTGTGACTTACGCATACTACTTCGCACATATCAAACCAAAGCCACAACCAAAGATCGAAGAAGAAAAGACCGGCTGGGTCTGCAAGATCTGCGGATATGTGTATGAAGGCGAAGATCTGCCTGCCGACTTCATCTGCCCGCTCTGCAAACACGGTGCAGAAGATTTCGAAAAGCTTGGCTAAGAAAGCCTGATTCGGAGCAAAGTGCCGGGAGAACCGATTTTGCGAAGCGTAAAACAAATACCAGAGGCGTCCCTGATCATAGGGATGCGCTCTGGTATTTTTTCGTTGATCCGATTGTCTTTCTTACTGCCTCTGCTGATCCAGCAGTCTTTTAATGATGTCGATGGTCTCCTGCATACCGTAGTTTGCACTGTTGATGCAGAGGTCATAGTTTTCCGGCTTTCCCCATACATCATTGGCATAAAACTCGTAATATTTCCGGTGCTGCCGGTCCATCCTCTTCAGGAACCGGGTGGCGTCTTTCAGGTTCATATTTCTGGTGCCCATAATGTATTCCAGCCGCATCTCAAACGGAGCGCTGATGAACAGGCTGATGTGCGGAATGAAGTTGTTCATCAGTATCACATCGGCACACCTGCCCATGATGATGCAGTCCTCTGTCCGTGCCAGATTACAGATCAGGTCGCTCATATTGAAGAATACGGCGTCCTGCTTGCTGAGTCCGTGGTACCGGTTGAACTGCCGAAGCCGTTCCTTCAGGCTGATACGAGGCGGCTTGCTGTACCGGTCAAACTCCGTGAAGCTTTCTGCATCCTGCACGCCATCCTTTTCTGCTTCCAGGCGCTGCAGCACCTGCTGGAAGATCTCTGCATCATAATAATTGATTTTCATCTGGTCTGCCAGTGCGAAACCGATGTCGTTTCCTGCACTCCCCTGGGTTCGGCTGATGCAAATGACCAGATGGTCCTGGCTGGACATCTTGGGATTTTTCTGGACAGGATTCAGCTGAATTCTGTCTTTATCCAGAATATCCACCTTCCCGAAGACGTTGGGCAGTGCGGAAATTTCCTTCAGTATCTTATCGTATTCAATCATCAGACGCTTCCGCTCTACTTTATCCTCAATGGTTCTGGCCATATTGCTGATCAGCGCCAGCTCGTTCCGGAGCAGGTGCCCATCCGGTTTCGTATACATCAGCATACTCAGGGCGCGAATCGTCGCTTCCCGCTCCCCGGTAAAGGCACGGCCCAGGGAAGAGCCTACGCACTCATACACCTCCCCATCCAGGTCATAGATGCGGCTGGCGATTTCTCTGTATTTTTCACGATCATTCTGCATGTTCTCTTCCCCCCTTTATATAAAGAATATCATGGTATCTACTAGGAACACCGGCACCAGGAACACCACGGACCACAGGATGTATCCGAAAAAGGACGGCATGAGGACACCGTTTTCCTCCGAAATGGATTTCACCATAAAGTTCGGTGCATTTCCGATGTAGGTGTTGGCACCCATAAACACCGCACCACAGGAAATGGCCGAAAGCACACTGACTGGAACCGTACCCAGACTCGTCGCAATTCCACCGGCAAATCCCAGGGTCCCTGCAGTCGTAAGGAATACCAGGTACGTCGGTGTATTATCCAGGAAGCTGGACAGCAGTCCGGTAGACCAGAACATCTGCCACGGCTGACTGATACCAAGGTCTGGTCCCACAGTTTTCAAAAGCATCAGCGCCGGCTGCATGGTGATAAAGATTCCGATGAACAGAACGGCAACTTCCCGAATCGGTCCCCAGGTGAAATGGTTTCGCTTCCGGATGGATTTCCGTGTCGTCCTGAACGATAAAAACGCCGCCAGAAGGATCAGGGCAATCTCGATCATGGCCGGATAGGTAAACACCACTTCTCCCAGCAGATGAATGCCCCGGACGTTTCCGGCTGCATCCTGAAACGCTGCGGTCGTCGGAAGCAGCCCGCTGAGAATCACAGCTGCCACGATCATGACAATGAAAAGCAGGTTATGCATTCCGTCAATGCGAAATTCTGTGTATGGCTTGCTGATGTCCGGCTTCCGCCCCTGTGCGATATCCTTTCGATACGCACGTTTATCCAGGTGATAAAAGACAAAAAGCAGAATCACCATATTAAGCAGCAGCACAGGCAGCAGTTTCAGACTCCAGAAGAAAGGAACGCCACGCATAAATCCCATCAGCAGCGGTGGATCTCCGATGGGCGTCAGGCAGCCGCCCATGTTGGAAACCATGAAGATGAAGAAGACCATGATATGCTTTTTTCTCTTTCTCCATGCGTTCATTTTAATCACAGGACGCACCATCAGCATGCTGGCACCTGTGGTTCCGATACAGCTTGCCAGCAGGGTTCCCATGGCAAGAAGGCCCACATTCACCCGGGGTGAACCGGCGAAATCGCCTTCCATGGTAATGTTTCCGGATACGCAGAACAGACCAAACAGCAGCACGATAAATGTCAGATAGTCATTCACGATGCATTCCAGTACAGTTTCTGCCGTTTTCCCTGCCCCGTAAACCAGGCAGAAGGTTACAGCCATGGCTGCAATCCATGCCGCCGAAACCAGGCCCTGATGCTCTTCCCACCATTTCGGCCGGATCAGCGGCAGAAGGGCGATACAGAGCAGCAGCCCCGCAAACGGAATACAGAGCCAGATTGGCACTGTTGTTACAACTTCATTCAAATTACTCACCTCGAAACATTTCATATTCAAACCAACCCGACCATTATATCACACGGCGGTAAAAAGTCAATCGAGCGAAAAAAGTACTCTTTTATATTGTATATATTGTAGCCAGAAAAGGAAGAAAAACTCCTGCCGCAGGCCATTTGAGGCTGGCAGGAGTTTGCATTCAGAATTCCTTTATTATTCCTTCATTCCTACGATTCGAAATAATACTGTCCCATCTGATCGGCTGCCAGCATCGCATCGAAAAGCTGCTGCGGCGTCACATCGCCAGGCATGTTATGAATGGTCTCTCCCGGAGCGCATGCCTTCTCGGCAGCAATCATCACACGGGCAGGATCTGTAATGCCCATTTCCGCCAGCGTCACCGGCAGTCCCACTTCACTGCAGAAGTCCATCACTTCCATCAGTTCCTCCTCCGGCGCGGCTTCCAGGATCAGCTGTGCGATGGTTCCGAACGCAACACACTCTCCATGCATGGCAGACAGCTCATCCAGAGCAGTCAGTCCGTTATATACGGAGTGGGCAACCGCCAACCCGCCGTTGTCTGCGCCCACACCGGACAGATAGGTGTTGGCCTCCACAATCTTTTCCAGTGCCGGCGTAACCAGCTTTTTCTCACAAGCCAGCTTCGCCTGCAAGCCGTACTCCAGCAACGTTTCATAGCAAAGCCTGCAGAGGGCCATGGCAGAAGCGGTAATTCCTCCGTTTTCCAGGCTTGGCGCGTCCACCGACTCACAGGCCCGCGCTTCGAAATAGGTGCCCAGCGCATCCCCCATGCCAGATACCAAAAATCGCACCGGAGAAGCCGCAATCACTGCCGTATCTACAATCACACATTCGGGATTCTTCGGATAGAACAGATAACTGTTGAATGTGTGATCGTCATTATAGATGACGGAAAGTCCTGTACATGGTGCATCCGTGGCACAGACGGTCGGAATGACAGCGACCGGCTTCTTTTCGTAATATGCCGTTGCCTTGGCTGTATCGATGGCAGAACCGCCGCCTACGCCTACAACCACATCAATGCCGTCTTCCCGGACGATCTCCCGCATTTTTTCAATTTCTCCCACAGAACTGATTCCGCCAAACACCTCATAGCGGCGCGTGGCTTCCATCCCCTCGAAACTTTTTTCAATCTTTTCTCCACAGTACTTATAGCCGCTTCCCGAGCAGATGAACAGATACTTTCTCCCCAGGTCTTCTGTCTCTTTCGCGAACTGCAGCAGTGCGTCTCTGCCCTGCACGTATTTCAGCGGGGCCCGCATCAGTTTCATTCTTCCCATATTCGAATCCTCCCTTTTTCTGATTTTCTGCGCAAAATCTATTCTTCTGCACTTCTGTCTCCTGTTATACGCTTTTCCCCCCGTTTGTCAATGTCTTCTTGATGTTATATTTGTGAATTTTTGCAGAAAACCAGACGGTACTGGTCACATTGCTGACGATCGATAAAAGTATTTTTTTACTTGCATATTATTTTTTCAGGAATTGCGCAGGTTCTGTCAGCGGTTCATACCACACATCCACTTGGCATTGGCCTTCCTTCTTCCTGAATATAACAGGAATACGCATGGTCAGAACGTCTTCCTTTACGCCATCCATCCAGAAATACTCTCCGCCCCAGTGATGCAGCGGAAGCGTCTGATCACGGTATGAAAGCTGAAGATGTTCTGCACCGTTTTCAGCTCTACAGGTTTCTATTGTCATCGTACCATATCCCGGTTCTGTATAACTGCCTTCCCATGCATGGATATCTTCGGAGAACGATGTCCCCTTACTTTCTTTTGGCAATACGCCTTTCGTCAGGTCACGCTGACAGCCTTCATATCGGTTCTGCACAGTATATTCCTGTCTTTCGCGGAAGCGTTTATCCCAGTCAATTTCATCCAGACCGAATATGCTGTCCATCATAGAATATACGATAGGATAAAATACAGGATCTGACGGTGTATGAAGATTCATCATGAGAATGAAGCCGACTTTTTCTTCCGGAAGGTACATCTGGAGCGTACTGTATCCGTCAATTTTCCCTCCGTGCTTCTGCAGCCATATCCCCCGATATCTTCCGATTCTCCAACCGAGACCATATCCATCACAGCTGTAGAAGTCCTCGTCCGGTCGTCCGCTGTCATCATAAGCAATCTGCGGCTGATGAATCTGTCGGAATATTTCTTCACTTATGATTTGCTCTCCCCTTTCATTCTTACCGCCATTCATATGAAAACGAATCCATTTCGCCATATCACGTGCAGTACTGTTCACAGAGGCTGCAGGGCCTGCCATATTCATATTCCAGAAAGGAAGTTTCGTAACCTTTCCGTCGATTACCTGATATGGTTCCGCATGATCCTGATCTTCCAGTATTTCAGAAGCCAGACAGCAGGTTCTGTCCATCCCAATCGGGTCAAAAACGTACTCCTTCATCAGCTCAGACCACGGTCGTCCGGTTACTCTTTCTGCAACATAACCAATCATAATATATATCAGGTTACTGTACTGTGAAACTTCACGGAATGGTTTATTCGGTTTCAAATAGCGCAATCTTTCTGCAGTGTGCCCACGGCCTTCTTCATTGGGCCAGATAACATCATATCCACCCAGCCCGGTCCGGTGACAGAGCATGTCTCTTAATGACATCCTTGCAGAAGCTTCCGCATCCCACATCTTCATTTCCGGAACATAATTGCACACTGGCGTATCCAGATCCAGATATCCTCTGTCAACAAGTGCAGCAATTAAAACACCTGTCATAGATTTGGAACAGGATGCTACACAGAATTTGGAATCCTCTGTCATAGGAAGCTTTTTTTCCAGATCTCTGTAGCCGAAGCACTGAATCTGATCTTGCTCTCCTTCCTGAATCAATGTCACTGTCATCCCGGGTGCCTTCCAGTAATCCAGCTCACTTTGAATTTTCTGTACATCGATCGATATCCGTTTTTTCATTAAAACTATGTTCCTTTCCATTTGAGTTGTATGATTTACTGACGCAATTTGCATGCCAATAACAATTTACTCCGAAGTCAGCTGTTTTTCAATATTTTTTACTTTCTTCTTCTTTTCTTCATTCGGATTTAATCAATTTAATCCGATTTATTGATTTATTCCGGTGGTCTTGTTATAATGGCTATATCTGTAATATTCGATTTCGCCAGGAGGAACTTATGAAAACTGTTTGCGTGATCTACAGAGATTTCAGCCCGGACTCACCGGCTGTTGCTCACAATTATGAGACGCTGAAGGAAATCTTCGGTGATTATATTCAGATACGAAACTGTTCTCTGAAGGATCTTCAGGAAAAGAAGACCGTCCTGGAAGGAGATGCATACCTCGTGTCCAGAGAAACTCTCCTGGCACCGCTGCGAGACTATATCAGTGATTTTAAAAAAATTATCCTCATGGAGCGCAGCATCCTGAAGCAGGGTCTTTCTCATATGATGGATATTCCGTCCGGAAGCGATGTCCTGGTGGTAAATGACGCACCGGTCAGTACCATGAGTACGGTATACGAACTGTATGAACTGGGTTTCAACCATCTGAATCTGATTCCGATGGACCCGGATAAGGAGCCTTCCGGCATATATCGGAATATCCGGTATGCTGTGACCACCAATGAACCGGATTGGGTACCGCCATACATTGAAACAGTCATCGATATACAGTATCGGGTCATCAGTTTCTCGACCATGCTGAAGCTGGTGGATCTGCTCCAGCTGGATACCAATCTGCTGCATTTCAAACTGATACAGCACCTGAACTCCATCGCACAGCCAAACCTGGGTTTCCACAACAATTATCTGTACAACTATCTGAAGAGCCAGATGCTGGATCTGGTCATCGCTGATTCAGAAAGCGCCATACTGGTTGTGGATTATGACTATAATCTGGTCTATTTCAACGAAAAGGCCAATCTTCTGTTTAACATAAAAAAATACAGCAGCGGTCCCCTGGCAAACTGCATCAGTGAAGACATCATAGAGCTTCTCCGCGGCAGCGATGACAGCACCCTCATCGATCTGTTCGGTGAACCGTTTCTTCTGCAAAAGACACCGTTAAAGCTGATGGATCAGCTGATGGGCTATTGTCTGACGCTGCAGAGTGAGACCAATCTTCGCCAGATTGAGAGTGAACTGACCACACAATTAAGAAAAAAGGGGATGTATGCTCCACACCATTTCCAGGATATCGTCCATCAGTCTCCTGCCATGTCCGCCTGCATCAGCATGGCCAAACAGATTGCAGCTACCGACTACACGATTCTGATCCGCGGTGAAAGCGGTGTCGGTAAGGAGCTTATGGCACAGTCCATACACAACTATTCCTCGCGGAAGAATGCAGCGTTTGTGGCAATCAACTGTGCTGCCCTTCCGGAATCTCTCCTGGAAAGCCAGCTCTTCGGCTACGAGGAAGGGGCTTTCACCGGCGCGCATAAAAAGGGACGGGCCGGTCTTTTCGAGCAGGCACATCTGGGCACACTGTTTTTGGACGAAATCGGAGATATTTCTCCGAATCTGCAGTCTCAGCTTCTGCGTGTTCTGCAGGAGAAGCAGGTGATGCGAATCGGAAGTGACCAGATTATCAATGTTGATGTCCGTATCATTGCAGCGACCAACCGAAACCTGGAAGAACGGGTAAGACAGGGGCTGTTCCGCGAAGATTTGTTCTATCGCCTCAACGTAATCCCGATTGAGATTTTGCCGCTCCGTCAGAGGCGGGAAGATATTCTTCCTTTGCTGGAACTTTTTCTGGGCAAAAAATACGATGAACTGTCTGAAAGCAGGAAGGTGCAGCTGACGAAATACAACTGGCCGGGAAACGTTCGCCAACTGGAAAATATAGCTACCTATTACAAGACGTTGGGCTCTTTCCCTGCATATTTACTGGAATCCGATTTCTCGGATCATCGTTCACACGCATCTTCGATGCATTCAAAATTTGTAGCTTCCAGTTTTTCTTCCCTGTCAGATCAGGTTCTGAATCTGATCTATGAGGGCTCCGAACCATTCCATGGGATCGGGCGGACAGTGCTTCTGCAGCAGCTTCGCGATATGGGGATCCGTATGAGCGAGGGGAATCTTCGGCAGATTCTTTCCGATCTGGAGTCTCGGGGGCTTATCACAATTTCCAGAGGACGTTCCGGCTGCCGAATCACATCGGCAGGTCTGGCGGCTCTTAACGCCTTATCCAGCCAGACGCCAACCATTTAGTGTCCTGAAAGCACACCCGCCGAGAGCATTAAAAAAAATGGTGTACCCATTACGTGGTTACACCATTTTTTAATACAGTTTTCAGTTCAGATAATAATCCAGTCCTTCCACCCGGTCCACCGGACTGGCAAATGTTCTGGCCTGTGCTTCTGTTTTCCCGCAGCGCGCTTCGATAGCGGCCATCAGGCCGGATTTTTTCTCTGCGGTGGACAGAATGAGGATGATTTCCCGGTCCCCCTCTTCAGACAGCCCCCACAGGTTCAGAATCTTTTCGCTGGTAATTTTGCTGGCATGGACTACGGTTCCGCCAGAGGCTCCTACCGTTCTGGCAGCATCCATAACTTCTTCGCTGCTGCCTTTCTTTGCGATGGCAGCCACCATGGAGTACTCCATCTTCTCCGGCTGATGTCCCGCATCATCCTTCTGCGTCTGACTGTAATCGTGCATGCCGTCCAACGGCATGGTGAACACGATTCCTGTGCCCGCTTTTTTCAGCGGCAGGCACCGTCCCAGCTTCTCCGACATTTCGTAGGCCTGCTCTTTTGGCAGCACACTGATCAAAATTTTCTTTTCCGAACTGCCAAGCCGCAAAAGCTGCATCCATTCTTTCGACGCGGTCCCCTCACCTTCTATGTCGTAAAGAATGGGCACTTCGCACTCTGCGAAAACATGTGCAGCCACTGCAGCAATAACCGGTGTCACAATGGTGACCAGCACCCGCAGATCCTTTCGTGTTTCAGCGCAGCCCAGCATGGACTCTATGCTTCTTTCCATCATATCCCTCCTTTTTTGAATTCTTGTACCCTTACCCTTGTTGCCTCCTTTATGGTTGCTTTACTTGGTTAAATTATACCGAAGATTTCTCTCCGGGTCAACGACTTCACGAAATCTTCAGATTCTGTCAGCCTGTCAGTTTCAGAAATTTGGCAGAATGCAAGCAAAAAGCGCCAGACGTAAATCCGGCGCCGGGACTGTATATTTTGCGAAGTGAGGTCGGGCTACTTGCTGTACACCTTTTCCACATACGGGCTGGTGGCAGTCTTCAGCATGCCGCCGTAACCCAGGACGAACTGTACCACATCGCCCACCTGGTATGCTCTGTCGGATTTGGTGACATCCAGGATGATATGGTCAGAGCTTCCACCCAGGATGTCGATTTTCTCATCCAGCGGTTCCATGCTGTCGATGTCGGTATCCTGTTTGCCGATGGCGATGATTGCCCGCTTGATGATGCCGCGGTCTTCATAGTACGGTTTCTGTCCGAAGGCGTCCACACCGACTTCGCCGATCGGCAGAGACGGTTTTTCCTTCAGTTCCACGATCTGCGCTTCCAGGATCAGTGTGTCGCTGACGGTGCCAGGCAGTTTTTCGCCGTAGGCAGTATCGTTGCCCAGCAGGAAGGATTCGCCCAGACGCAGGTTGTTGATGCCTTCCGGAAGTTCGCCTTTTCCGATCAGATAGATGGAGCTGGAATTGCCGCCGGATACCATCTGCAGCCGGATGCCGAATTTGTCCTCGATCTTCCGGGCGATGGCCACCAGGTTGGACAGGTTGTCGTTTTTCGGGATGATAGCGCCGTAGCAGGTCAGGTTTACACCCACACCATAAAGAGCGATGTTCTCCATGGAGATAATTTCTTCCACTGCAGCGAAGATCTGGTCTTCATTCTGATAGAAGATGCCTTCCCGCAAATCGCCCAGGTCAATCATCAGCAGTACATTGTGCTTTACGCCCTGGCGGCCCGCTGCTTCATTGAGGAGTCGGATGGTGGAAAGCTCCGAGTTGAAGCTCAGGTCCACGTATTTCACCACGTCTTCCACTTCTGCATGCATCGGAATCCGCAGAAGGGTGGTCATCTTTCCGTTTGCGCGGGCCATGTCCGCATAAGTCTTAATGTTGGCTACCCGGGAGTCAGCCATGTAATCTACGGCGGGGTGCTCTGCTACCATTTTTGCCATTTCGTGATCTGCGCACAGTCCCTTGGTCACGATCATCAGGGAGCAGCTTCCCTGGTCTTTGGTGATGGCTGCCACAGCGTCCAGGTTGGATCTCAGCTTGTTGATATCAACAATCAGTCTTGGGTACATTTTCCTTTCCTCCGTTTCCTTTTTTTATTCCTGTCGGAATTTACAGTGCTTGCGATAGCAGAGTCTGCAGTTATGGTCGCAGTCCGGCATTCTTCCGTCTACTTCTCCGCAGGCTCGCATCACATGCGGGTTGTCTGCCTGCTGGCTGGATGTCACATTGCCCGGAACGTTTTCCACCAGGTCCATTCCCTTTTTGATGGATCGGTCTGCCATCAGCGCTTCTCGTTTCGCTGCTTCTACCTCGTCGGCGGTTGCACCGCCAATATCATCCGGATTCTTATAGGCTTCCATATCGTAGCCCATCTCTTCCATTTCCTTAATATGCTGTGCCAGTTCCTCTTTTTTCGCCTCGTCTGCCAGGGCCATTTCGCGCAGTTCCCTCTGGATCCGCTCTGCTTCGTTCTCTGCCTTCTTTTCCGGGAACTTGAAGTCCAGACTCTGTTCCAGCAGGCGGATGGCTGCCTTCCGATACCGCTTGGACAGTACGCCCAGGGATGCCATGATATAGTCGTTGTCCACCAGAATCTTTGCGTGATCCGTCGGGAACAGCATCATGCCGGTTTCATTATGCTTGGCGATCTCTTCCATGATTTCCACCCGATGCGGCAGTCTGGTCAGTGCGCCACCGGTACCGACGATATACTTCACCTGTGTCAGGTCCTTACCTTCTGCTACAGTGCTTCTTCCCGACGGTCCGTAGATGTAACGGATGATTCCTGCGTGGCGCTCTACTGCTTTCAGTACGGCTTCCTTCGTCAGCCGTTCCACCAGCTTGACCTCGGCATCGTTTTTCGGAATGGCAACATAGCTTGCAAGTGTTTCGTCTAAGTCAATGCCCATCTTTTCACATTCCTTGCGAAGGTTTTCTTCGCCGATGGATTCGATGACCTTCATCCGGTTTACATATACACCCAGGTCGCCTTCCACAGTTCTCTTGGCCTTCGGCTCCGGAGAGATCATGATTCTGGCGATCTTATCGGATTCTGTGGCCACAGAGTGCAGGTCGGTGGTGGCACCGCCCACGTCCAGCACGATCAGGTCGCCCAGACAGTCGTAAAGCAGCTTGGTACACTCCATCACAGCACCCGGTGTCGGAATGATCGGTCCGCTGACCATATCGCGGACATGTTCCATGCCCGGTGCCTGGGTGATGTGATCCTCAAAGGCATCCTGAATCACCTTACGGCAAGGCTCCACATTCAGCTCATCGATTTTCGGGTATACATTCTCCACATTATACAGCTGCTGTCCGCTCTCCTCATCGAAGATCAGCTTCATCTCTTCCTGATTCTCGATATTTCCTGCATAGATGATCGGCGTATGAAGGCCCAGGCTGCGGATTTTTTCTGCATTATCCAGTGCAGTGTCTCTTTCACCGTAATCCACACCACCGGCGATCAGAATCAGGTTCGGGTTGATTTCTTTTATTTTCGCCAGGTCTGTCCGGCGCAGTTTCCCCGCGGTGATATAGTGAATGATGCCGCCGGCACCCAGTGCCGCTTCCTTGGCCGCCTTGGCCGTCATATCATAGACCAGTCCGTGTACTGTCATTTTCAGCCCGCCGGCAGCCGATGATGTAGCCAGCATTTCATCATATTCCAGACTGTCGATGTTCATTTTTCTGCAAAGGTCATCGATGGCCCCCTGCAGTCCGATCCGCACATCTCCATCCAGTACGGAAGTCGGCGCCTGCCCCTGTGCCCAGAAAACCGGGTTTTCCGTTTCCAGATCCTTAAAGGCATTGACAACTGTGGTGGTTGAACCGATTTCGGCTACCAATACATCAACTTTCATTGTACTACCTCGCTTTTTCTCTTCGTTATCTGTTATCTGTTATTCGTTATCTATCCGTTTTTATCTATTTCTTTCTGCCTGCTGCGGCAAATTGTTTTCAGTTTTCAGTGTTCCATTTTCCGTTTTCTGTTTTCAGTTTTCCGTTTTGTTTTCGTTCTTCAGGTTTCGTGCCATGGCACGAGTTCATTTTATTTGCACTGTGCCAGTTGAAAAAGGGGCCGGGCAAATGCCCAGCCCCTTGAAAGACTTCGTCGAATTGTTTACAGTTCGCCTCTTCTTCTCTGTGCTTCTTCGCAAAGGAAGGTAGCTACATCGATACCGTGGGAGTCTCTGCCGAAACCAGCATCGATGCCGGTCTTCACAGCGTCTTCCGGAATAACCTGGGTGCCGCCTGCAGCGATGATCACCTTGTCTCTGATACCCTTTTCGATGGCCAGATCATTGATTCTCTTCATGTTCTTATAGTGAATGTTGTCATGAGAGATGATGGTGGAAGCCAGGATTGCATTGGCATTCAGCTCGATTGCAGCATCAACCAGCTTTTCTACCGGAACGGAAGTGCCAAGGTAGTTTACCTTGATGCCCCACTTTTCGATACCGCCGTGCTTGATGTTGATGATTTCACGTAAGCCTACGGAGTGTTCATCTTCACCAACGGTACCGCATACAACTACCATCGGATGTTCTTCGAACTCTTTGTACAGAGTTGCATCATCCAGGTGATGTGGTTCAGGCGGGATTTCCAGGGTAGTCGGATCGACGTCGAAGGTGATCTTGCCCTTCATTTCGATTCTGGTACCTTCCGCCTGCTGCATGATTTCCTTGGAGTTTACTTCCGGATTTTCCAGACCCAGTCTGCGGCCGATTTCCAGAGCGGTAGCTTCTGCAGTTCTTACGTCTGCAGGAATCATCATGGTCATGAGAACCACGCCGTCTCCGCACCATTCCATTTCCGGCTTGATTGCCTTGCCGTCCAGGTACTTTTCAACCTTTTCCAGTCTGCGTGCTACGCAGTCCTCTTCATCCAGCTCGTCGATGAATACGATCTTGCTTCTGTCTTCGAAGGTACAGCCGCCAATCAGAGCGGATGGGTTCTCAGGGTCACCGCCGTACTGCTCTACGTTGTTGTAGCCGTAGTGTGCAGTTACAGGAGCCATGTAGTCTTCTTCTCTTTCGAAGATGTATCCATAGCCTACGCCGCCTTCGATCTTACGTGCGATACCATCGCCGTTTCTTTCCGGATATCTTGCGGAGTCTACGAAGAATCCTTCCTGAACAGCCTGGAAGTATCCGCCTACTTCGATGATTTCTTCCATGAACAGAACAGCTCTTTCCTTGATGTCACGAGCCATCTCTCTCAGCGGACCGTCTTTTTTCAGTTCAACCATTTCCATCAGGCCGTCCATGCCGATGAGAGCCTGTTTCGCGTTGTCGCAGGCTTCCATGTTGTAGATATGCCAAGGAACGTTTCTTCCTTCGTCCGGTGTAATGGTGGACTGGATATCTGCACTGGTCAGCTTGGAAATGAACATGTTCATTACGTGAGTTACTGTTGCTTCTCTTACGGAGGAGCAGATGTACTTGGTGTTCTGCTGTGCTCTCATCTTGTATCTGCCGCAGAAGTCACGCAGAGCAACTGCATACGGCAGGTCCATGTACATACAAGGAGCCGGCGTTGCTGTCGGAGGTACGGTGGACAGAGCGATGTGATCCGGAGCGATACCAACCTTTTCGGAGAACAGGGAGTTGATGGCATGCTGAACGATCAGTTCCGGCATTACCTTCCATGCTTCTCTTGCAGTTGCGTTGGCGTTGTGTGCACCGTCGATCTGCAGGATTCCGGCCCATGCCAGGATCTTCTTGGATTCGCAGGCATCTACGAAGGAACGTACGCAGTTGATGTCTCTGTACAGAACGTTGTACTGCGGATCCTGATGTGCACCGTTGATACCTTCTTCTGCAAACATTACCGCTACGTCCGGACCAGCTACGCCGGAAACGTAGGAATGATAGTTGATTGGACGGCCAACTTCATCTTCGATGATGTCCAGAGCCTTTCTCTGTGCTCTTACCTGCTTACGGGTCACAGGAATACCGCCGATACCCTGCGGAGTACCTTCCATCAGGCCATCGATGTGGGACTGACCCATGTGACGGATAACCATGATATGGTCAGCGCCATGCCATGCAGCCATTCTCATTCTGCGGATATCGTCTTCGAAACGTCCGGAAGCGATTTCGGTGGTGATCACCGGCATCGGCTGCGGGTCGATGTTTTCGAAGTATTTGGCAGGAGGCAGGCCTACGCTGTTCTTCAGCGGCTCGGAAATGTCATGGTATTCGAAAGGGCCCATGTTCTTGTTTTCAGCCGGCTTTCTCCAGGTCCAGCCTCTTCTTCTCGGCTCGTACTTGTCGATATCCTTTAATATTTCTCTAACGTCTAACTTTTCGTTTGGTTTCAGTTCAAAATCTGCCATCTTTATTTACCTCCCTTGAACAGTGCTACTGCATCGTCCCAGTATTCGCCCTGTGCCAGTTTGATGCTGGCTTCCCGGATGGAGATGCCCTTTTCTTTGGAAATCTTGTAAACCACGTGGCCAGCGCCATGACCCATCAGGCCTCTGTCCATGCAGCCTTCCACGATTTTCTGGGTATCCAGAGAGGATACGCCCATTCTCAGTAAAACGGCTCTTTCAACGGAAGGTGTGGTGTTCTTTCTGCCCAGTTCCAGCAGCGGATCTACAACCTGTGCGGTTAAATCCCAGAACTTGTTGTATAATTCTTCGTCAGAAAGGTTTGCGATATGCTGTCTTCTCTGTTCGAAATCGTCAGCTCTTTTCATCCTTT
>JAEDMR010000194.1 GCA_016302925.1 Bacillota bacterium | reverse complement strand
GTTCAGTCCCAGAATATTTCCGATTTCCTCATACAGATAATCCACACTGTACCCATATCCCTGCTGGCCGAAGCCGCCGAAATTGTTCAGATCCTGCCGGATCTGGGACGCAGTGTACCCGATCAGCCGTGACATATCCTTGGAGGAAATCTTTTCCACACCTTTCATCTGCAATTCGCGCAGATATCTTCTGTACCGCGGCAGGCGCTTGATGACTGCCTTGGAAATCTGCTTTTCCTTACCCATTTCTTATTCCTTCCCGATGAACATCCAGGCAGCCGATCCATGTGATGCATCGTAATCATCGTTTCTAATGGAAAACCCGCTTCATCGGCGGGTTCTCTGATCTGCTGCAAAGCTTATTTGTTTTCTTCCACGTATTTCACCAGATCTTCGACCGTCTGGAACTTTTCCGCATCTTCATCCGGAATCTCGATACCGAAGGTATCTTCAATGGCCATGATGATTTCCACTGCGTCCAGAGAATCTGCGGACAGGTCCTTCATCAGGTTGGTGTCCATATTTACATCAGATTCTTCTACCTGCAGCTGGTCTATAATGATATCCTTAATCGTATCAAATGTCATAATAATATGCCTCCAATCTTCGTTTGCGATTCAAACTATGGTTTATTATAATGAGTATCACAGAGTATTGCAAGAACTTTTTTCACATTCCGCCGAAACATTTTGTGAAAATATTAGCTTTCCAATTCTGCCCACTCGCTGTAAACCTGGTCCAATGCAGTTTTTTTCGAAGCGGTCTCCTCCCCCAGCCTTGCCAGCAGCTGGTAATCTGAGGCATTTTCCGGCCGGGCCATTTCCTCCTCCAGCCCGGCAATCTCATCTTCCAGGGAAGCAATCTGCATCTCCAGTTCTTCGATTTTCCGCTTTCTGCGCCGCTCCTCAGCTTCCCGGATTTTGTTCAGCTGCCGCTGCTGGGCCGCATCCAGCTGGATATCCCCAGATGCCGCATTCTGCACGCCCGCCGACGATCCGGAAGACAGTCCGCCGGACGGATTTTGGGAAGGATCCCTGCGGCCGGAAAGCCGCTCCAGATACTGTTTGCCGGAGCCCAGCCGGGCCTTTTTCTCCAGATAATAATCGTATTTTCCCAGATACTCCCGCAGGCCGTCCGATTCCAGCTCCAGAATGCGGGTCGGGATCTTCTGCAGGAAATACCGGTCGTGGGAAACCACGATGACCGTGCCGGGGAATTCCAGCAAAGCATCCTCGAAGACTTCCTTGCTGTCGATGTCCAGATGGTTGGTGGGCTCGTCCAGGATCAGGGTGTTGGCTCCGCTGAGCATCATTTTCAGCAGAGACAGCCGGGCTTTCTCGCCGCCGGACAGGCTCCCCACCTGCAGGAACACGTCTTCCCCGCGGAACAGGAAACGTCCCAGAATCGACCGCATCTCGGTGTCCGTATAAAGCCGGTAGGACTCCTTCAGCTCTTCCAGAACCGTGTTTCGATCGTTGAGCAGGAGCTGGCCCTGGTCGTAGTAGCCGAAGGCCACGTTGTGGCCCGTCTTCAGGTGTCCCTCGCTGGGGGCGATTTCACCCAGCAAAATCCGCAGCAGCGTGGTTTTTCCCACCCCGTTGGGTCCGACAATGCAGACTTTTTCGCCCCGTTTGATATCAAAATCCACGCCCGCGAACAGATCTTTCCGCTCGGTGCCGTAGCCGAAATGCTTCGCCAGACCCTCCGCCTGCAGCACATCGTTTCCGGACTGGAAGTTTTGTTTGAAGTGAATTTTCATGCGGCCGGTTTCCGACTCGGGCCGTTCCAGACGTTCCAGGGCATCCAGCCGCTTTTCCCGGGACTGCGCCCGCTTGGCAAGCTTTTCGGTGCCCCGCTCTTTGAACCGGCGGATCATGTCTTCCTGCCGGGCGATCTCCCGCTGCTGGTTGTTGTATGCCCGCAGCTCCGATTCCCGGCGGATCCGTTTCTGCTCAGCGAAGGCATCGTAGTTGCCGTCGTAGCAGGTCAGATGGTGGTGTTCCACTTCGAAGACCCGGTTGACGATCTGATTGAGGAAGTACCGGTCGTGGGAAACCACCACGATGGTGCCCTTGTAGCCGGACAGGTACTGTTCCAGCCACTTCAGGGTTCCGATGTCCAGATGGTTGGTGGGTTCGTCCAGCATCAGCAGGTCCGGCTTTTCCAGCAGCAGGGCGGCCAGGGCCAGCCTGGTCCGCTCGCCTCCTGACAGGGATGCGATGGATTTATCATAAAACTCCGGTCCGAAGGCCATGGAGTTTAGTATGCCCCGGATCTCGCTGCGAAATGTATCGCCGCCCCGGCGGTAGTATTCTTCGTGGAGGTCCGCCTGCCGGTGGATGAGCGCGTCCCGCTCTGCGGCCAGCGCCGCCGCCCCGGTCACTTCTTCCAGCCGGGCGGCCACGGCCTCCATTTCCTTTTCCATATCTAAAAGAGGGCGGAAAATTTCCGTCACCTCTTCCATGACAGTACGGTCAGAACGGAAATTTTCCCTCTGCTTCAGATACCCGATGCGGGTGTTCTGGGAAACGAAGAATTCGCCGTCATCGCTGCGCATTTCACCGGTCAGCATGTTCAGCAGGGTGGATTTGCCCGCGCCGTTCTTGCCGACGATACCGATCCGGTCCCCTGCATTGATGTGAAAGCTGACCTTTTCCAGGATCACATCCGTGCCGTACACCTTGCTTAAATTTTTTGCTGATAAAATAATCATAACTTCTCCTCAGGCAGCTGCATTTCCTACTCCTGCAGCTCCGACTGCAGGTCCGGCAGCTGCAGGCTCGGATATGCATCCATGTCCAGGCTGTCCGCACCCAGCTGCCGGTACTGATAGTAGGCTGCGCAGCCGATCATAGCTGCATTGTCTGTACAAAGCAGGGGACTTGGCCGGTACAGCCGGATGCCGCAGTCGGCACAGGCTTCCTCCAGCATGGCCCGCAGCTTTGAATTGGACGCTACGCCGCCGGCCAGTACCAGCTTCTTTTCTCCCTGGTTTCGGGCAGCGCCCACGGCCTTTTCTACGATGACGTCCATGACCGCCTGCTGGAAGCTGGCGGCCACATCGGCCTTGTTCACTTCCCTGCCGGCCTGTTTCTCCGTGTTCAGGTAATTCAGCACAGCAGTCTTCAGGCCGCTGAAGCTGAAATCATAGCTGTCCTTTTCCAGGTAGACCCGCTTAAACTGGATTGCCTGCGGATTCCCTTCCCTGGCCAGCCGGTCCATCTTCGGACCGCCCGGATACCCCAGACCCAGCACCCGGGCCACTTTATCGTATGCTTCACCCACTGCGTCGTCCCGGGTGGCTCCCAGCACACGGCAGCGGTTGTAATCTTCTACTTCAATGATATTGGTATGTCCGCCGCTGGTGACCAGCGCCATGAACGGCGGCTCCAGCGCCGGATATTCGATGTAGTTGGCGCTGATGTGACCCAGAATGTGGTGAACGCCCACCAGCGGAATGTCATGGGCAAAGGCCATGGCCTTGGCCGTGGCCACGCCGATGACCAGCGCACCCACCAGTCCCGGTCCTTTGGTGACACCGATCAGGTCGATGTCGTCCCAGGTCACGCCGGACTCGGCCATGGCCTGGTCCACCACCTGATTGATGTTTTCCAGATGGTGGCGGGAGGCGATCTCCGGCACCACGCCGCCATACTGTCTGAAGATGTCGATCTGGGATGAAATCACATTGGCCAGCACCTGCCGGCCGTCGGCCAGCACGGCCACCGAGGTCTCATCGCAGCTGGATTCAAAAGCCATCGTAATGAATTTTCCGTCTTTCATATTGTATC
>JAEDMR010000021.1 GCA_016302925.1 Bacillota bacterium | reverse complement strand
ATCTGTTTTACATCAGTTATATTGACCATCTTATCATCTCCACAAATTCAAGTTTGTCTAATTGTTCCTACATTCATTATAAGGGATTTTCTCATAGACTTCAAGTGCTATTATTTGCGGCGGGAGCGGATGTGTTCTTATTCTTCTTCCGTGTCCTCTTGTTCTTCTTCAAGCTTAAAGTAATCAGTATTATCATTGAATGTATCTTTCAGCTTAACACTTGCAAGAGTAAGTGCATCTGCATTTGCATCACCATAAGTATCTAAGGTCATTGCTCTGCTTGCGTGTCCCATCATAAGTGCTAAACTTGCAATATCCATTCCCGCACGAATACCAACAGTAGCAAAGTTATGTCTTAGTCCGTGCGGTATAATCTTTTTACCATAGGCATCAACTAAGCTATTTCTTTCTACAAACTCGCTAAACAAGCGGTTATATTGCTGAGGTCGCATAAACTGTTCTTCTTCACCAATTACATACCAACTATCGAGCGGGTTAAGTATAACCTTCCTTTGCTTCAATGCTTCTTCTAACTGAGGCAACATAGGGAATGTTCTATTAGAACTTCTATTCTTAGGATTTTTAGTATAATCCCCATCCTTACCACTACTTACGCCAACAGCAGACCTAACTGTTATTGTATGCTTATAAAAGTCAATATCGTTCCATCTTAACCCGCAAATCTCACCACGCCTTAAACCCGCATAGAAAGCTAATAGTATTCCTACATACATAGGGTCTTGCGGCTCAAAATCTAAATAGACAGCGGATAATACATTATCCATTTGCTCATTGTTTAAGTGTGTAACCTTTGCCTCTCCCTTTTTAGGCATCTTAACGCCTTTGAACGGGTCTTTTAAGAGTTCTCCATTGTTGTAGAAGTAATTATAGACTTTCTTCAATCGTGCATAGGTTGTGTGTATTGTATTCTGTGACAAACCCGCTTGATATAACTTTGTAAGCCATCCACTAAGCACTGTCTTATCTACTGTCGCAAAGACATAATCACCCAAATAAGGCTTAATATACTTGTTGTAAGAATACAAGCTATTGCTATAAGTGCTTCTTTCTATTTCGCCTGTTGATACTTGGTGTTGTAGATATTCCTTGTAAATTTCATCTACTGTCTTTGCCTTTCCTGCATTAGGCATTAAATCCGCTTCGGCATTAAGCTTTTCAAACCATTCTTTTGCCATTCGCATTGCTTCTTTTTTGCCTTTTGCTTCTGGCAACATCTTACTTACTTCTTTCCATTTGCCATTGGCATCTTTGTATTTCGCTCTTGCTTGCCAAGGTTTCCCCTTGCGTCCTTCACGAACTAACTGCTGAACATTGTATGTTGTGTATTTCATTGGATACGCCCCCTTAACTTCTTTGACTTGTTCCGCAAATCATACCCCAATGATACCGCAGAAGTTCCGCAAAGTCAATATCCAACACAAAATGAAGAAACCCGAAGGCCATTGATTTGCAAGGGTTTTCGGGTTTCATTTTCCTGCTAAAAGGTGCGGGATTTATTCCCACTCAATCGTGCCCACCGGCTTCGGGGTCAGATCGAACAGGACACGGTTGACGCCTTCCACTTCGTGGGTAATCCGGTCGGTGATGTGCTGCAGCAGGGCGAACGGCACGTCTTCCACGGTGGCCGTCATGGCATCCACAGTGTTGACCGCGCGGATGATGACAGGGTATGCGAAGGTGCGGGCACCGTCCTTCACGCCGACAGACTTGAAGTCAGGCACAGCGGTGAAGTACTGCCATACTTTGCCCTCCAGACCGTTCCTGGCGAACTCCTCACGCAGGATCGCATCGGACTCGCGGACAGCTTCCAGACGATCACGGGTGATGGCTCCCAGGCAGCGCACACCCAGACCAGGGCCCGGGAACGGCTGACGGAATACCATATTGTCCGGCAGGCCAAGCGCTTTGCCCACGACACGAACTTCATCCTTAAACAGCAGCTTCACCGGCTCTACCAGTTCAAACTGCATGTCTTCCGGCAGGCCGCCCACATTGTGGTGCGCCTTGACGCCGTCGCTTTCCAGGATGTCCGGATAGATGGTTCCCTGTGCCAGGAACTCAATGCCTTCCTGCTTGCGTGCTTCCTCTTCAAACACCCGGATAAACTCTGCGCCGATGATCTTTCTCTTCTTTTCCGGATCAGCCACACCTGCCAGCTTGTCCAGGAAACGGTCCACCGCATCCACATAAATCAGATTGGCGTTCATCTGATTGCGGAATACTTCGATGACCTGCTCCGGTTCGCCTTTGCGCAGCAGACCGTGGTTGACGTGGACGCAGACCAGCTGCTGACCGATGGCTTTGATCAGAAGCGCCGCCACGACGGATGAGTCCACGCCGCCGGACAGGGCCAGCAGCACCTTCTTATCGCCGACCTGGCTTTTGATAGCCGCAACCTGTTCTTCAATAAATGCCTCGGCCAGTGCCGGGGTAGTGATACGTTCCATGGTTTCAGGACGTTTGTTGTTCTCCATATTTTCCTCCATTTTCGCTTCCAGCTCGTTTTTTCATTAACCTGTCCTAATTATACCGTATTCTTCCTGCCGCTTCAAGTATTTCAGCATTCCCGGCCGGCGCAATTACTCGCCCCGGTGCTCTTCCAGCCAGCGCATGGCCGTATAGGCATACACTGCGCTGCCGCCTGCCAGAGCGTCTTCATCGAATTTCACCATCGGATGGTGCTGCGGATATACGTAGCCCTTTTCCGGCTGACCCGCCGCCAGAGCCAGCATGATGGCAGGAACTTCCTGACTCACATACGCAAAATCCTCCGACCCCGCCGACTTCGAAGACGCGCTCAAGGCGTTCAGCTCCTCGACCGAAAATGCTTTGTCCGGTCCCAGCAGTTCCTTCACATACCCGCTGACGCAGGCCGCCAGCTCCTTATCATTGATCAGTGCCGGACAGCCGCTGGTGTAGTGCACAGAAGCCGAAGCCCGGAACAGACGCGCCGTTCCCTCCGCGATCTCTTCCATGCGTTTTTTGATAAATGCACGGGTTTCCCCATCGAAAGTCCGCAGGCTGCCGCCCATGACCACCACATCCGGAATCACATTAGGCGCAGTACCTGCATTCATGGTACCGATGGTGAGGACCGCCCGCTCGCCCATCGGCAGCTCCCTGGTCTGAATTTCCTGCAGCGCAATCAGAATATGGGCCGCCGCATTCAGCGGATCGATCCCTGTGTTCGGCATGGACCCGTGGCAGCCCTTGCCCTGCACCCGAATCTCAAACAGATCCGCCGCAGGCGCGCTGACTCCCGGCGCCGAAACCACCACCGTCCCCGCAGGAAACGGCATGCCCGCCATCACATGAATCATCAGGGCTGCATCCACCTTCGGGTGATCCAGCAAGCCTGCTTCTATCATATCATGGGATCCCTGGAAGACCTCCTCCGCCGGCTGAAACATCAGCTTTACCGTACCCTCGATCTCGTCCTCATGCTCCTTCAGAAGCCGCGCCGCACCCAGCAGCATGGCCGTGTGCATATCATGGCCGCAGGCATGCATGCATCCGTTTGTGGAAGGGAAGTCCACGTCCGCCTCCTCCCGGATCGGCAGCCCGTCCATATCTGCCCGGAGCAGGAAAACCTTCCCGCCCTGTGTATCCTTATCCCCCGCCGGTCCGTTCCCCGCGCCGCGCCCGGCCAGCGCCACCAGCCCGCATCTGCCGCACTCCTCCGGCGCATAGCCCATTTCTTCCAGCTCTTTCTTCACGAAATCTTTCGTCTCGGCGATATCAAACCCGCATCCCGGGTGCGTATGGAGATATCTCCGCTGACGGATTATGGTCTCCTGTATGTCCATCGCCGCCTGTAATAATGTCTCAGGTTTCATTGTTTCCTCCCGTTTTTCGAACCAATCCCTGTAATCCAGGCGATTGTTATCTTTATTATAATCCAAATCTGTATTTATGACACGAATAATATTTGTTTTCTGGATGAAAAACGAATGCACGCCAGAATGTCCAGCGTGCATCTTTTTCTAAAAATAGTCTCCCGCTTATTTCACGGTTCTCCAGGCTTTCGTGGAATAGTCGGTGTAGATCTTTTCCCCTTCTGCTTCTACATAGCCTCTTACTTTATAGTAATATTTCGTACCAGCTTTCACGGAAGTGTTGTAGTAAGTGTCCTTCGTTGTGCTGAAGAGCGGTCTCTTACCGAAGCCGCTGTATCTCTTGGCGGAGCGGTAAATCTCAACACCGTCGAAAACGACGTCACTGTCACAAGTCCAGGTCAGTTTGATGGCCTTCTTGCCATTCTTCATCTTTACCTGCTGAGAGCGCAGCATGATTTTCGTGCTCTGAATTGCTGCAGTCTGTTCTGCAATTGCTGCATCAGCTTCTTCTGCAGTCATCAGTGCATAAGTGGAGAAGTGCCCGGTGATGAAAGTGTAAGTGCCGTCCGCATTTTTCTGGCCCTTTACCTTGCTCATTCTGCCGTTTTCATCGATATATACACAAACGATTTCCTTTTCCGCCATTGCTTTTGGAACTGTTACGGTAACTGACACATTGCCGCCCTTGAAGTCGCTGATTACTTTGCCCTCCGAGCTTACGATCTTCAGTTCGAATTCCACCTTATCCGCATTCTCGTCAATCTTCTCTACGATCAGCTGTACGGTATCGCCTGCAGCCTGTTCAGCCACTGCGCCAACCGCTGCATTATCCAGAGTAACCTCTGCCACATCCGTCTTCACCGTTACGTCAGCTTCCGTCTTTTCCGCAATTGCCTCCAGTGCGGTGGTCGGAACTTCAACCTGCGCTGCTGTTACTGAGCCTGCAGCCGCAGAAGTATTTGCAGTCACATCAATCACGACTTCTTCTGACTTGTTTTCCACTGCTTTGTCCACGATCTTGTCTGCAGTCTCTTTGTCAACGGCAGCAGTCGTAGTCGTCGTGCCGCCTTCTGTCGTCGTTGTGGTGGTATTGCTCAGATCCGCACTGGTGGTAGCATTACCAGCAGTGATCGAGCCGGAGTTAGTTACGTTGTCAGTCGGAGTGGTTGGAACATATGGAGCGGAATAGTGCACAGTGTATGAACCATTACCCGTCACATAGTAGTTTGCATTTGCCAGATATTCTGTTGGGTTGCTGCTGAATGTACCACCAGTAATCGAGATAGTTCCCTTTCCATTGTTATAGGAATAAAAGCCTACTGCAGCCTTTGTTCCTGTAAAAGAACCACTTACGATATTAACAGTAGGATCTCCACCAGGATAATTGCAGGCATCTACAACGATTGCATCTCCTGTTGCATACGCACCATTCCCATAGTATGTATAGTTTGCAGGATCCATTGTACCCGTAAAAGTACAGTTACGTATTGTGGTAGTACCTGACTTTATGTATACAGCGGTAGCACCCGTAATCTTACTATTTTCAATCAGGAAAGTTCCAGCACCGTTCAACTGAATACCATTATCCGAAGGGCTTGTAATGTCAACGCCTGAAATTGTTACATTGGAATTCTTGCAGGTACCGTTGATATGGAGCACAGTCTGGTTATTAGTGCAACTGTAAGTACCGCCATTCATGATTACACTACCATTATTATTTTCTGCAATACCAACATTGATGCGGCCATAAACAGTTGAACCCGCTTTTGTTCCATCAATTGTAAGAGTTGCACCATCTACAACCTGTACAATGCTATTTCCATTGTCACGATTTAATTTTTTACCATTCAGATCCAGAGTGATACTCTTATGCAGCATAATCATGCTGTCAAGAGTAACATCGTCTAATAAGGTGATTGTCTTTCCATCAGCCGCATTTGTAATTGCATCTTCTAAGGAAAGGTATTTCTTTCCGCCTACTTCTGCCTTTACACCACCAACTTTGTAGTTGATAGTCGCATTGCAAACACCCTGCCCTACAACATAAATGGAATAGTTCAGAACAGCACCATCATAACTGGAAATATTTTCTACGTCTGTGAGATCCTTATCCCATCCAAATGGATAAAATGCTAATCCATCTGTAGTACCGTTCTGCTCATCCGGTTTAGTAAATCCATAGGAAGGTTTTCCACCGCCCACATATGCTTTTTCAGTAATAAAAATCGAATCGCTGGTCACATTCTGGATTCCAATAAACAACGCACCCTTCACATTCTTTCCAGATGCAGTAACAGTACATGTATTTCCAGATACATTACTTACCGAAAGTTCCCCGCCGCCAGACCATTTTGCAAACGACGTTGCTGAAAGTTGGTTTATCGCAGGTGAAATATTTAAATTATATGGCTGACCATTGATACTGATTGACTCCCGCGGAGCAATCAGTATCGCTGCCACATAAAGATTATTATCTGTTATATAAAATGCTCTATCAGTTATGAAGACATTATTACCAACAGAGAGCCTGAATGTATCTGTCGGACCATATTCATAGTTACCACAAGTGATGCTTGTCACATCTCCACTATAACTTCCGACATTGACGTAATACTTTTGTTGCAGCACGGATAATTTTGCTGAATCTGTTTTCATTGCTGACGCAACAGTGTAATCTCCACCGCTTGTACCCTGAAGATTCTTATTGTTATACAAGTTTTCTTTCAGATAGTTAAGTGATCCTGAAATATCAATTGAAGAAGGCGAAAAGGTACCCTCTGTCGCCCATGCCATTCCCGGCATCATGCAGCACACCATCATTACGCATAATAATGCATATAATAGTTTTTTCATTCGTTTTTCCTCCTTTTTTCTTACTGTGCCAAAGGCACCTTTTTTTTGGGAGCCGGTATTTCTTTTCTGCGTGGCATACATTCCGGCTCATCAGGGTGATGACAGAAAAAAACGAAAAATAAAAGGCAAGTCTATAGTAGACCTGCCTTGAATCTGCGCGGATACACTGTATTTCAAAAAATCATACTGAAATTCTCCTGTTTCATTTCACAATGATAACGGGATTTCATCTAAACGTGCAACTGGCTGCCATCTTTACAGATCAGGCCCTATAGCTTTGTGTCGCTGCCTTTCGACAGGTTTACCTTTTTCGTTATTTTCTTGTCTTAAATCAATTTGAGTATACATCCGTATTCTATATTTGTCAATCTCTTTTCTTCTAAATCGAAACAATTCTTTATGCACTTTAGGTACAAAAAAGCAGGCCGCTTTCCATGTCAGAACGGCCTGCTGCTGTGGAAGCCCATGTCTTTCCACAGTAAAATATCATGTAATACGATGCCTCAGCGAATAACATACCGAAAGGTCCGGGTCGTCTTACAGCTGCGGGCCTGCCGGAACCAGAGCCTTACCAGCATCGTTGCCGCAGAACTTCACAAAGTTGTCGATGAACAGGCCAGCCAGGTTCTGAGCCTTAGCTTCCCATTCAGCCGCATCTGCATAAGTGTCTCTTGGGTCCAGAACTGCAGGGTTTACGCCTGGCAGCTCGGTTGGAACTTCCAGATTGAAGTAAGGAACAACCTTGGTAGGAGCGTTGTTGATGTCACCGCTCAGGATGCCGTCGATGATACCACGGGTATCCTTGATGGAGATACGCTTGCCGGTACCATTCCAGCCAGTGTTAACCAGGTAAGCCTTGGCGCCGGAAGCTTCCATTCTCTTAACCAGTTCTTCTGCATACTTGGTTGGGTGCAGTTCCAGGAACGGCTGACCGAAGCAGGAAGAGAAGGTTGGAGTAGGTTCTGTGATACCTCTTTCCGTACCAGCCAGCTTCGCAGTGAAACCGGACAGGAAGTAGTACTGAGTCTGTTCCGGAGTCAGGATGGATACTGGAGGCAGTACGCCGAATGCGTCAGCGGACAGGAAGATTACATTCTTCGCAGCCGGTGCAGCAGATACTGGACGTACGATGTTTTCGATATGGTTAATTGGGTAGGAAACACGAGTGTTTTCGGTTACACTCTTGTCAGCGAAGTCGATCTTGCCTTCTTCGTCCAGAGTAACGTTTTCCAGCAGTGCGTTTCTCTTGATTGCGTTATAGATGTCTGGTTCGGAATCCTTGTCCAGGTTGATAACCTTGGCATAGCAGCCACCTTCAAAGTTGAAGATACCGTTATCGTCCCAGCCGTGTTCGTCGTCACCGATCAGCAGTCTCTTAGGGTCAGTGGACAGAGTCGTCTTACCAGTACCGGACAGACCGAAGAAGATTGCAGTGTTTTCCTTGTTCATGTCGCAGTTTGCGGAGCAGTGCATGGATGCGATGCCCTTCAGCGGCAGATAGTAGTTCATCATGGAGAACATACCCTTCTTCATTTCGCCGCCGTACCAGGTGTTCAGGATAACCTGTTCTCTGGAAGTGATGTTAAATGCTACGCAGGTTGCGGAGTTCAGACCCAGTTCTTCGTAGTTGTCAACCTTCGCCTTGGAGGCAGTGTATACTACGAAGTCAGGTTCGAAGTTTGCCAGTTCTTCTTCAGAAGGACGGATGAACATGTTAGTAACAAAGTGTGCCTGCCAAGCCACTTCCATGATGAAACGGATTGCCATGCGGGTATCCTTGTTAGCACCGCAGAATGCGTCTACAACGTACAGCTTCTTATCAGACAGCTGCTTCTGAGCCAGACCTTTTACGGTTGCCCATGTTTCTTCGCTCATTGGATGGTTGTCGTTCTTGAATTCAGCAGAAGTCCACCATACAGTATCCTTGGAGTTTTCGTCCATTACGATATATTTATCTTTAGGGGAACGGCCAGTGTAAACACCAGTCATTACGTTTACTGCGCCCAGTTCACTGATCTGGCCCTTGTCGAAACCTTCCAGTTCTGCTTTCGTTTCTTCTTCGAACAGTACTTCATAAGAAGGATTGTGCAGAATTTCAGTTACACCTGTGATACCATATTTTGTTAAGTCGATCATTGCCATCTTTCTCTTACCTCATCTCTTTTTCTCTTCGTGTTTCAGGCTGATTATTTGCAAAATATTCAGAGCCGTTTTCCTCTGCAGTCTCCGTTCTTTCGCTCTTCTGCCGGCGTGAAACCACACTCTTCTGATTTACATTATAACTTCAAAAAAAATAAAAGCAAGCCGAAACTGCCCAAAAACAGCTCCAGCCTGCAAACTTTTAAATTCCTAAATTTTAAGGGATTTTAACTTAATTTTTTAATGTCCAGCTGCTGCCTCAATCGACGCATCTTACACCTTCTCTGTATGTCTGCATACCGGATAGCCGCTGCAGCCATAGAATTCACCGAAGCGCCCATTCCGCAGCTTCAGCGGTGAGCCGCACTTCGGGCAGATCCGCATACCGTCTGCTGACCGTGGCGCCGGGTCAGAACGTTTTGCCAGGTCCCGGCCAAGCAGCTCGAAAACCTGCTGGTTCATGCGGCAGTCGTTGAGCGCACGGTGCGCCCCTTCCGACGAAATTCCGTAATACTCTGCCAAATCCACCAGCCGGTGATGCCCAAGCCGCGGCAGACACATGCGTGCCATCTGCAGGGTGTCTACATAGTCATTATCCAACGTCTTATTCCAGAACCTGCGCGCATCCCGGTACAGGAACTTCATGTCGAAGGCGTGGATATTATGTCCCACCAGCACTGCATCCCCCACAAAATCCAGAAATGCCGCCAGTGCCTCCGAAAAATCAGGGCTGTTCTGCACCATTTCGTTGGTGATGCCGTTGACCTGGGTCGCATAAAACGGAATCGGTATACCCGGGTTCACCAGGGTGCTGAACTCGTCCACCACCTGTCCGCCTTTCACCTTCACTGCAGAGATTTCCACCACCTCATCCTGGGCACAGGAAATCCCCGTGGTTTCCAGGTCGAAGACCACGTAGTCAGGTATGTATGAATGTAATCTGCTTCCGGTTCTGTCTGCAAGCATGATGTTACCTTCTTTCTGCAGTAATTCTTTGCTGTCATTATAACCCATTCAGATTTCAAAATCTACTATTGCCACTTAATATTTCGCGGTGCCAACCAGTTCATCCAGTTCATGCTGCAGCAAGTCCATAATGGCCTGCTGGTCGATACCGCCCCTGCAATCATCCGCAGTAATGATCAGATTTTTTCCCGGAATGATTCCGGCCCAGTAGTAGAGAATCATTTTCTTCATCCACTGTTCCATATACCAGTCTTTATCCATCAGGCCCAGATGCTCGTGATATTTTTTCATTCCATCCGGCAGACTGCAAGTATAATCCGGAACATAATAGTCCGCGATTCCCAGACGTTCTTTCATTTCCCAGGCCTCAGCCGGAGCATCTTCAGGCCAGTATACCCGTTCCTCATAGGAATAGGGGATTTTCAAAGTGTGGTAAATATTATCAATAATGATTTCAGACTTGGAACGTACAATTTCCCCTTTTGAGTTTTTATGAATCAGATGTTCCGGATGGAACGCAGTCCCGCTGCTCAAAGCCTTCTGCTGCACAGCAATTCTGTCAAGCTGTCGCTGCCGCTCTGTTTTCTCCCATCCGGTAAGAATCACTTTCTGATACACTGGCCGCATCCCCTCCAAAACTTTGTCATCACGGTAAGACGCATATTTCCCCCGCAAAATCTCCTGTGCCTTCAGGTTGTTCTCAATGATTCGCTGCTTGGCCTCCAGCAGATTTCTCCACGAAATAGCCCACGCTGCCTTGCTCTCCAGCGGCAGACTCTGCGTCTGATTCACGTAGACTGCCCTTCCATTGTTCCCCTGTTTCAGCCTACCCTCCGGCAAACGCTTCAGTTCTTTTTTTATCCACTTCAGAATCTGCTTCTCCAGCACCATGTCACGCTCCAGCGCATCCTTAAACCCTCTCATCCAAACCCCCTCTTTCATAATATAATTTTATTCCATTTTTAATTTATATTACCATAATTTTGCAGTTATATCAATAAAAAAGTGTTCCACTTAAAGTGAAACACTCTCCTTTACACGCAAAATACGCTTTTTCCCCTTATATTCACTTATTAGAGTATATGCCGCTGCTCATACAGACCTTTTTGTTCTCTTACCGCGGTCGAAAATACGCTATTTTGCTTGCAGCATGCCTTTTAGCGTATATTTTGCCATTGAGAATCAGCTCACATCCGCCACTTTTCGTGCAGTCACGTCCTGCTTATACGCTTTTGGAGCTATTCCACGCAAAAAAGCGTACAAATCATCGGTCACCGAAGCAATCAATCAGAAGACCCGCCGCCAATTTATACAAACCGCTGTGCATATCCGCACCGGCGGCACAGTTCTTCGGTGGCCTTGCGGCATTCGAAGCCCTTCACCATGGCCTGTGCCCGTGGCGAAGACAGAATATCCGCCAGCGACGCACTGCTTCCATCCAGTACATTTCCGAGGTCAATGACGCCCTCACTGTCCAGGCAGCACGGTACCACCGTCCCATCGCAGAGGATGCCGCGGGTGTTTTCTGCCCACTCGCCTTCCAGCCGCTCACGCAGGTAGGTGAAGGTCCGGTCATTGCGGCCGCCATCGTGTCCCCGGTTCCAGAGCCGCAGCACCACGATAATTCCTGCCCCGGACGCCTTCTCTGCAAAATCCGCCACCCCGGCCATGTACTGCTCATACGCATCTTCCGTCTGTCCCGCTGACCTTCCAGCTGGTCCAGCACCTGGTCGAACTGTTCTGCAGTCATTCTGCCCGGAGCTCTCGAGTGCCCGTGGCAGAAGGAACAGTTCATATTGCATATATTCGTAATTTCCACATAAACTTTCGCGTACATTCCCTGACCCTTATTCGAATACGAAGTGCATTTCTGCCCCTGCACTGCCGAAGATACGGTTATAGGATACCTTGATGCTATATTCTGCAATCTGCGGATACTTTTTCAGAATTTCCAGAAATGCCAGCTGATAAAGTGCCCACATCATACCTTTGGCCTGCTTTATTTACACACAAAATTTCTCTATGGCTTCTGCTACGCCGTGTGACCGTTCTTCACTGCAGACGTAATCAGCCGCTGCTTTCAGGGAGTCCACTGCATTGGCTACCGCCACGCCCAGACCGGCCCAGATGACCATTTCCGCATCGTTGGTGTTGTCTCCGCAAGCCATGACTTCCTCCCGCTGAATCCCCAGCTTTTCGCAGAGAAGCTCGAGAGAATGGGCCTTGTTGATGCCCTGCGGCATGATTTCAATGAGATATGGCTGGGACTGGGCGATATAGATTTCGTCCCCCAGTTCTGCCTTCAGCTGTGCCTGATACATAGGCACGTCTTCCGGTTCTGCCACAATCATGGCTTTCGGCGACGACTGGAATTCATACCTGTCAAAATCCCCTGCCTCGATAGCTGTGGTATTGGCCAGGTCCGGGTCGATGGTCGTACCGTCCGTAACCTTTTCTACCAGGATTTTGTGGTCCAGATAAAACTGGCTGTACAGCCCCCTTGCCTTCGCGAAAGAAGCCACTTTCCGCATGATGTCCGGCGTCAGGGATGCCTCGAAAATCGGTGCGCCGTCAGCCTCCGTCACCAGGCAGCCGTTATAGCACAGAATTTTCGTGGAAGGACCAATCTGCTGCGCATATTTTGCCGCGGAATAATAGAGTCGGCCGGTCGCAATCAAAATCGTAATCCCCCTGGCAGCACATACCCTCAGCAGCGAAATTGTCTTTTCCGGAATGGTGAGGTCTTTTTCCAGCAGCGTGTTATCAAGATCTAATGCAATTAACTTAATCATAATTAACCTTTCAGCAAATTATACAGTGAGGCCACTGTACATGTGATAAGAAATATCTGTATCATGATATAGAACGAATTATACAGCACCCTCGTACGGATTGAATAAATTCGTTTCCCGAAGGCAGTATAGGCAACCGGACTGTTGATTTTAAAACAGTACATCGGAATATCATTCAGTCCGTCGATGGATTCCCACCGGTCACCTTCCGCTTTTTCATCGCCAGGCCTGTCCCCGAACAGATGCTTATGTATCAGCATATAGCACTGCTGTGCATAAAACAGGTGTCTGGAAAAGGCGTTGTTCCATCTTACGGTCATAAGCATGGATAAAAATCCTGCCAGCGTAATGGCAAGATATAAAAAGAAGGATATCTCCCCCGAAAGCGAGCTGGCAATTGCCAGAACCCCTGCAATCAGAGCAAGTAAGATGCTGTTAAAGGTCAGTCTTTCATTTTCCACGTGCCTTGCATGATTCAGGTTTTCATTCATGCAGTTCTGCAGGAATGAAATCTGTTCCTCCGACAGAGGTTTTCCCTTGAGTCTCACCCAGAGGGAGTTTTCGTTGGTCAGCCGATTCATTTCAGCTTTTTCTTTATTGTAGTTTTCTTTAAAACGAGCCATGTTCTGTCTCCTTGCAAAATTCCTCTCTGTATCTTACACGTGTTTCTTGCTGCGGGTGGCTGCGGTCGCTCCCAGAATCGCCCCAATCAGAACGCCCAGAATCAGCTTCCCGTTTCCACCCGGTCGCCGCCCGTCATATCATAATCCAGATCATTGGCACTCATATACTGTGCCATATCCTCCGGCATCAGGGTTTCCGTTCCGTCTTTAAGGACCTGACGCTGCAGTTCCACTGCTGTATGAATGGCATCCCATACCTGTTCCTTTTCGTCCTGATACCGAACCGATGTATCCATCAAATCCGCATACTCCATTTATAAACAATCTTCGATTTATAGGCTTCCCGCTATTTTCACATCACTCAAACTCAATCGTTCCAGGCGGCTTGCCCGTGCAGTCGTAGAATACGCGGTTTACGTGATCCACTTCGTTGACGATGCGGGTGGTGACCCGATCGATCAGATCCCACGGCAGGTGGGCTGCTTCGGCGGTCATGAAGTCGCTGGTGGTCACGGCGCGGAGGGCGATGGCGTAATCGTAGGTACGGAAGTCGCCCATGACGCCCACGGACCGCATGTTCGTCAGTGCGGCGAAATACTGGTTGATGGATTTATCCAGACCTGCCCGGGCGATTTCTTCCCGGTAGATGGCGTCTGCATCCTGCACGATCTTCACCTTTTCTTCGGTGACTTCGCCGATGATCCGGATGCCCAGACCAGGGCCAGGGAACGGCTGACGGAATACCAGGTATTCCGGAATGCCCAGCTCCAGACCGGCGCGGCGTACTTCATCTTTAAACAGCATCCGCAGCGGTTCGATGATTTCTTTGAAGTCTACATAGTCCGGCAGACCGCCCACGTTGTGGTGGGATTTGATGACGGCGGACTTGCCCAGACCGGACTCAATCACGTCCGGATAAATGGTGCCCTGCACCAGGAAGTCCACAGCACCGATTTTTTTGGCTTCCTCTTCAAACACGCGGATAAATTCCTCGCCGATGATCTTCCGCTTGGCTTCCGGTTCGGTGACGCCGGCCAGCTTGTCATAGAAACGCTGCTGGGCGTTGACCCGGATAAAGTTCAAGTCGTACGGGCCTTCCGGTCCGAACACCGCTTCCACTTCGTCACCTTCGTTCTTCCTGAGCAGGCCGTGATCCACGAACACGCAGGTCAGCTGCTTGCCAACTGCTTTGGACAGCATAACAGCAGCTACCGACGAATCCACGCCGCCGGACAGGGCACAAAGCACTTTGCCGTCGCCCACTTTCTCACGGATTTCCCGGATGGTGGTCTCCACGAAGCTGTCCATCTTCCAGTCGCCGCTGCAGCCGCAGACCTTCAGCACGAAATTCTGCAAAATCTTAAATCCCTCCACGGAGTGCATGACTTCCGGGTGGAACTGGACGGCATAAAGTCCTGCCGATGGATTTTCCATGGCGGCAACCGGGCAGACCGGTGTGTGGGCCGTCACATGAAAGCCGGCCGGAACTTCTTTGATATAATCGGTATGGCTCATCCACATGATGGTGTTTCCCACGGTGCCGCAGCCGGTGGTCTCCGGACCGCCCATTCCCAGACCAGCCAGCAGTCCGCTGCGGTCATCGATGGTCACTTCCGTACGGCCATATTCGCTGACCGGCGCGGTGGCCACCACGCCGCCCATCTGATGGGCCAGCAGCTGTGCGCCGTAGCAGATTCCCAGCACGGGGATGCCCAGCTTGAAAATTTCAGGGTCGGCCTGCGGGGAATCATCGCCGTACACGCTGTTTGGTCCGCCGGTAAAGATGATGCCGGACGGTGCCATCTCCCGGATCTTTTCCACCGAAAGGGTGTATGGATGCACCTCGCAGTACACATTGCACTCACGGACCCGGCGGGCAATCAGCTGATTATACTGGCCGCCGAAGTCCAGAACGATAATATTCTCTCTCATTGTCAATTCTCCTTGATGCTGTCATGGGGTCAAAAACCGCCAGACGCCCACAGTCTTCCGTTCCGCGGGCATCCGGCATGTTTTATCTAAGATGTTTCATTATTGAGTCACGTTTGAGTCACGTTATTTGATTACGTTATTGGACGTGTCCTTCAGGATCACGTCGTGTGCGCCGCCTTCCACGATGGAGGTTGCGGAAACCAGGGTCAGTTTGGCCTTCTGCTGCAGTTCCTTGATGGACAGGGCACCGCAGTTGCACATGGTGGATTTCACCTTGGTCAGGGACAGGTTCACGTTATCGTGGAGGGAACCTGCGTACGGCACGTAGGAGTCCACACCTTCTTCGAACTTCATGCGAGGATCGCCGCCCAGGTCATACCGCTGCCAGTTGCGGGCACGGTTGGAACCTTCGCCCCAGTATTCCTTCACGTAGCTGCCGTTGATATTCAGCTTGTTGGTCGGGGATTCATCGAACCGGGCGAAATATCTGCCCAGCATGATGAAGTCTGCACCCATGGCCAGTGCCAGAGTCATGTGATGGTCGTATACGATACCGCCGTCGGAGCAGATTGGCACGTAAATTCCGGTTTCTTCGAAATATTTGTCTCTTTCTCTTGCTACTTCGATGGTGGCGGTAGCCTGTCCGCGTCCGATACCCTTCTGCTCACGGGTGATGCAGATGGAGCCGCCGCCGATACCGATCTTCACGAAGTCCGCGCCGGCATCTGCCAGGTACCGGAAGCCTTCGCCGTCTACCACGTTTCCGGCACCGATCTTCACGGAGTCGCCGTACTTTTCGCGGACGAACTTGATGGTGTCAGACTGCCATTCGCTGTAGCCCTCGGAGGAGTCGATGCAAAGAATGTCCACGCCGGCTTCTACCAATGCAGGGATTCTTTCTTCGTAGTCACGTGTGTTGACACCGGCTCCTACGATGTAGCGCTTGTGGCTGTCCAGCAGTTCGTTCGGATTGGATTTATGGGTATCGTAGTCCTTACGGAATACGAAGTGAGTCAGTCTCTGATTGTCATCAATGATCGGCAGTGCGTTCAGCTTGTTGTCCCAGAGGATGTCGTTGGCTTCGCTCAAAGTAATGCCGGACTTGCCGTAGATCAGCTTTTCAAACGGTGTCATGAAAGTGCTGATCGGGGTGGAAGGATCCATTCTGCTGACACGGTAATCCCGGCTGGTCACCAGACCCAGAATCTTTCCTTCTGCAGTACCGTCATCGGTGATGGCGATGGTTCCGTGACCCTTACGTGCCTTCAGTTCCAGCACGTCTGCCAGGGTCTGATCCGGCCGCAGGTTGGAATCGCTGGTCACAAAACCTGCCTTGTGGGCTTTTACTCTGCGAATCATGGCTGCCTGATTCTCGATAGTCTGTGATCCGAAAATAAAAGAAATTCCACCTTCCTTCGCCAGAGCAACCGCCAGCTTGTCATCTGAAACGGCCTGCATGATGGCAGAAACCAATGGAATATTCATCGTAATCGCAGGTTCTTCACCCTTCTTGAATTTCGTCACCGGCGTCTTCA
>JAEDMR010000193.1 GCA_016302925.1 Bacillota bacterium | reverse complement strand
CGAATCGTCAGAGTATCTTTGCCTGTCAGATCTGCAGAAACCGGAAGTATTCCCTGGAACACATTCAGATTTTCCGCCAGGAATATCTGCTCCCCGTCAGCCAGGATTTCCATGGATACAGCCGTTTCCTCATTATAGGAAGCTTCCCCGACAAACAAAACACCCTCCAGTGACTGATAGCTTCCATTCAATTTCCATACTGCCTGTCCGTTTTCCGATGCGCAAAACTGATTCAATTCCCTGTAAACCGTTCCTTTGCTGTCTGTGGGCAGCCCCTTGTCCTGATAGTTGCTGTATTGTGTACTGTCTATCAGCTTCAGGTCAGTTAAACTTTTTTTCGTTTCTGTCAGACCTGTTTCTGATCCGTCTGACCACAGCTTACATTCATTCAGGAATAAGTAACCATTGCTCTCTGCTCCCCGGTTTCTTGTCTGAATCGATAATGTCTCCACTCCTTCCACATTCAGGCGGAAGGAGACCGGCGCATCTGTTTTCCGATAATCATACAGGGAAAACAACAGTTCATTATCTCCCCAGATGAGAATCTCGTAAATTCCATCGCTGTCTGCTTCGCTCCAGGTACTGATATTTCCTGTCAGCTCGGACCAGGCTCCATCTAATTCATAATATGCCACTGCCCGCTCTGATGCATTCAGATACAGGCTGTAAAAATGCTGTTCTCCGTAAGGATCCTGTACCTGATTCTGAAGTCCGCTTTCCCAGTTATAAGAAGCTGTCAGATCCGTCAGATAGGCCATCCGCCCCGATCCGTCTGAATCCTGTTTTTCCTCCTGACCTCCTGTTTTTTCTGCATCCGGTTCCATCTCCAGGATGAAACCGCCCGCCATAGAGCTGCCATATAAATCATTCCAGCAACCGTCAAATCTGCTTCCGATCTCCAGGTAATTTTCTTCTCCCTCATCATTTCCGGAATCATTATCCGGCTGTCCGCTATCCCAATCTGTCCATGCAAAGGGCTCGCCGGTAATCCAACGCCATCCGCCTTCCCAGTCCGCATCTGTTCCGCCCAGCCAGTACCGATCAAAGGAAGCATCCTTCAGAAGATACTGAATCACCGCATTCTCCCGGCTTGAGGTAATAGTTGCCAGATGTCCCCCTGCCGTTTCACAGAAATCCTTTGCCAGACTCCAGGGCAGATTCATGTCATAACGGGCGTAAGTATGGCCCTCATAACTAATCAGAGCCGCTGCCAGATTGGCAGCATTTCCTGCCAGTTCTGCCGGCTGAAGCATTTCTTCCTGAATGGCTTCTCCGCGGATCATTTCATCTCCATTTAACGCTATAGCCGTTTCTTCTTTTTCTCCACTCCATTCCAGAGAGATAATTTCCGGATTTTCTCCCATATCTTCCTGGTCTGAACGAATATATTCTGTGACTTCTGCTTCATTCATAAACAGAGAAGTGCTGTAATCTTCATAAAGCAGACTGCCGTCCGGCGTTTCCTTCACATTATAACAGCAGGAAACAAAATATACCTCTTTCTGAACAACAGAATGATCCAGCTTCTTCACCGGAAGCATATCACGAAGAACCAGATAGATCCGATTCTGTGTACCGTACTCATTCGATACCTGGGCAATCTGTCCGGAATACAGCTCTACACTGCTGTCTGCCCAGACGATCCACTTTTCATCACTGTTCAGGTTTTCCCTCAGCCACTCTCTGTTGTCCATGATTCTGCTGACTGCCAGCGTTTTCATATCCTCCGCTATCTTCTGAAGGTTTTCATCATCCAGAGTGTCCACAGATAACCGATAGCTGTTTAATCCGGAAACTTTGTAGCTGTAATGATTATTTATAACCACATATCCGTTTTCCAGCATCTCCTGGGGATCATAGGAAATCTCACCTGAATAAGTATCTCCGTTCCATGCATGGATCTCTTCGTTATAATCCATATCCCCCAGAGAAGTCAGATAGAAATATGGCACATCATAATCCACGAAACGCTCCACATATACCTCAGGACAAATACCGGAAAACTGAACGTTCAGCGCCTCTGTCAGATCGATTTTCTGAGGGATCTGCAGACCGGCCACCTGAATTTCTTTTGTGCCGCCCTCCAGTTGAATTCCCATATATGAGATATAGGTGTCCGCTTCTTCCAGGGCAGCGCAGCTTAATGTCACTGTATTTTCATTTGCCAGCCCTTCGCTCCGATCCAGCTCCGTAGAAAATGAATACCGCCAGAAATCCTTTACCGTATTCAATACATCGGTGGCTTCCGTATCTATATCCGTATCTTCCTGCAATTCCCCGTATGCTCCCCGCTGATGTTTCTCAAGAAATTCCCGGATGTCTGCCAGAAGCTGTTCTTCGTTCAGCCGCACCAGCGCCTGTCCGGCTCCGTTATATCCCTCAAAGCTGCAATCCAGGTAATCTGTCAGAGAAATGGTGCCCGCAGGATACAATCCTTCCACTGTCATTTTCCTTGTTCCGCCATACAGATAAATTCCCACAGAAGAAAGATAGACCGGCTCATTTTCTGCACCGCACTCCACCGTCAGTTCATCCCCTTCTGAGAGCTGATAATCCCGGCTGATTTCCGTAGTAAATGAATATCTCCATGCGTCCACGATACTTTCTGCTGCATTCGAAGCCTCCTGATCCATATCCGCGTTTTCCGCCAATACACCATATGCCCCACGCTCATTCTTTGAAAAAAGTGTCTTCAGATCTGCCGTCAGGCTTTCTCTGTCCAGGGTTACGTCTGCTTCTCCGCGGCCGTCAAAGCCTTCAAATTCACCGGTCAGGTAATCTGACAGAGTGATCTCTTCTGTAGGCACCAGCCCTTCCACTTCTCCGCTCAGATCCTGCCAGACAAAGCGAACACCATATTCTGTGATCTCAGTATTTTCCATGGAGATCACAGCAGTTACTTCTTCTCCATTGCTGAGTCCTTCCATAGAATAGGGCTCCATCGTAATGGAACTCAGATAAGTATTCAGTTCTTCCGAAATGAATTTTTCTGCCTTCTGAGAGGTATCCGCTTCCCGTATCTTTGCTTCTGCATCCGCTCTCAGACCATTCCAGTCAAGAGCAGGATATCCGTATCCATTTCCCTCAAATCCGTAAAACTCAAAGGACAGATAATCATTCAATGAAATCTCCCGGATATCCAGCAGATTTTCCACCGTCAACTTCACTGAACCGTTTTTAAAAAGGACCCCGTACTCTTTTAAAAGCTTTTTATCCAGGTTACTTTCCACTGTAATTTCATCCCCATTGGAAAGCTGCTCATTTTTTGACATGGAAAAATCCTTTGAAACATCTGATACCAGAAGCTCAATGACTTCCTGTTCCCGCTCTGTCAGCTTTTTATTTTTCTGAATATCCTCCAAAAGACGCTTCGTATCAAATGAGATGGTTGCTTTTCCTTCCGTATTCAATCCGGTCAGACGCAGTTCCACATAATCTGTGGGCTTCAGTGTATAACCCCCGCCCAGCAATTTTACTGCAAGCAAAATAATCACAACCAGGAGCACCGCCCCTGCAGCCAGAAACGGCAGTCTGGATTTTCCCGTTTTTTTCTCACCTGCCCTAGCTTCAATATCCTCTGTCTTCCCAGAAACCTCACTACTCTGCTTCGCCCCGCAATAAGGGCAATGCTTCACCCCATCCTCCAGTTTTTTCCCACAATTATGACAAAACATCCCTCTTCCTCCTTCTCCACAGTTTATTCCAGTTCAGGAATGCCGCCGGCATAGATCCAATGGCTCTCTCTGAATTCAAGAACGCCTCTGGCGTTCTTGCCGCGGCGTGGTCGAATGCGTTGCATTC
>JAEDMR010000192.1 GCA_016302925.1 Bacillota bacterium | reverse complement strand
GATGTAATATGCGGCGTGGGCTGCGGTACAACTGAAACGAAAAAAACGATATAAACGAATCGAGAAAACGAAAAAGGAGTGGTTTCACAGAAAGAGACCGCTCCTTTTTTGAGGGTGCGGTCGCGATTACACTCTGAACGCCTGAAAATCAACCGCACAGTGCGTTTTCTTTTTTTAGGTTGATCCAATATTTTACATTTGACAAAACTGCAAACCTTCAATCCCTACAACAAAGAAACAGGGCCGCCGCACGAACGAAAAACCCGTTGATGCGACAGCCCGGCGTCCTCGAAAGCGCATTCGGCTTCTTATTTAGATTTTTTGTATGTGATGTTGGACCAGGCGGAGTAGATCCGTTTCTCGCCGATCTGTTTATAGGCACGGACTTTGTAGTAGTACCGGGTTCCTTTTTTCAGTCCGGACGTGTTCTTGTAAGACATCTTCGCAGTGGAGATGGACAGGGTGTAGCCGTCATCTCTGGAAGTGGATTTCCAGACTTCGTAGCCGTCCACATCCTCCGGCAGACCGATACCGTCCGCTGTCCAGGTAATCTGCATAGAACGTTTGCCGGATTCGGACTTTTTCGCCACGGAAGACGCATTGAGCGTCACATAAGACAGAGCTTCTTCCGCAGCCGCTTCCGCAGCCTTCCGCGCCTGATAATCTGCCAGCACCTGCGGATAATCGGACTCGCGCACCATCGGCAGCGCATCCTCACAGAAGAGCACAGACCAGGTATCTTTATCAATGATACCGGTATTCGGAAGATCATTGACCACCTGGAACCGGACGGTGGCTGCTTGCATGGCCTCGTTATAGCTGGTTTCCAACCCGGCAGTACTGTCTGTGTACCGGGTTCCATAGAAACCGGAGGAAACATAGGACACGGATGGGCTGTAATAGCCCAGTTCTTCCAGACGCTTTGCGGCTGCCTGAATATACGGCAGCTTCGCATCGGAAGCATCGCCAGGCTGCAGCGTATACTTATAGCTGTCCGGATTCAGAGTGAAGCGGATCGAATATCCGGAAGCAGCCGGCGTGAAGTGCCATGTGGTTTTCGTGGACAGCAGGCTTCCGGTTCCAGTGCTGTAGACACCCTTTAGCTTGTAGCCGATCTCCGGCTTTGCGTACAGAGACAGGGCAGAATCCTTATAGCGGGTATCCAGTGTGAAGTAGAAGGTGCCATGATCGCCGGCCTCGATGGTCCGGTTCCGTCCGTTAACATACAAGGTTGCCGACTTCATCGGATTGTTCTTCGCCCGCACATACCATGCTTTATAGCAGTTTGACATGTCCAGCGTCTCGATCTCGTTACTGTACAGAAAAACTTTTTCCAGACTGGTGCATCCGGACAGATCCACTGACGAATAACTGTTGCTGTGGGAAGACAGCAGCCTCATGGATTTCAGACCCGGCAGATTCAGGGTACCGGTGAAGCCCTTGTCACTCCACTGGATCTGGCTGATGTTCCCTCTGCCGTCGGTCATAAAGTGGGATTTGGTACCGTCGCCCCAGGTCTTCTTATCCGATGGGGTATAATTCTTATTCAGAAGCTTGCCGTTCTGGATGCAGACGGTGCTGCCATAGCTGTTTGAACCGTATCCGTAGCTGTATCCATAGTCGTAACCATAGTCATAGCCGCCCAGATAATCGTCGCTGTCCGCATCCACCTCAGAGTAAGCGTTCAGAAAGTCCAGCAGCACCCCTTCTTCATATGGGTTATCCAGATAGTAGCCGTACCGGTAGTCCGGATAAATATTGAAATACATATGGCTGGTGGAAATCTGTTCCTCCGACGGATCGAAATAGGTGTAGTTGGTCAGTCCGGTGGAGGTCCATTTGCCGGTCTTGCTGTCGTAGGAATTGGTGGTACCCACCGTAGGATCCACGAAAATCCAGCGGCCGTTGACATATGCCTCCGTCCACCAGTGGTCCTTCACATTGATGTTGCTTTCTGTGATCCAGTCATTGGACGGAACCGCCAGACGGTGGCCATAGACAAACCGGACCGGAATGCCCTGGGCTCTTGCCAGCGCAAGGAAAATCGCCGAATATCCCTGACAGGTGGTAAATACCTGTCCGCTCCGGCTGTTGACTGTGGTCAGACCATACTCAAAGCTGCGGATATTTTCGTACGGGTCCGCATACTGATTGGAGTGGGTCTGGAAGGCGACCTTGTCATAGTAAAAATTGCCTGCCGTATATTCATAAATCCGCAGCAGCTTTTCATAGTCCGTGGAAGCACCATTGCAGATGCGGTCGGAAACGGAACGGATGAAAGAAATCTTATCCGCCGTCATGGCGGCATAGACGTTGGTGGAAGGGTTACGCAGACAGAAACGGATGTCTTCCAGGGTCTGATCCAGATAGCGGCTGGTGTCGTACAGATCGCCGATGGCCTTGATCTCCCGGTTATAGTTGATCACATCCATATACCGCAGCAGCTTCACATGACCGTCTTTCACCTGCAGCACCATGTTCTTATTCAGTACGCCGCTGGAGGTGTACTTCAGGTTCGCCGCATCGATGGCGTTGGCGCATCGGCGGATATAGATATTATATTTGCCGTCAGGAATCGCATACTCTTCCATGTTGAGATAATAGGTGAAGTTGTAAGTCTGGGTGCCATCCAATGCATACTGGATTTTCGGCGCGACGAAAATGTCCAGATTCATATCCCCCTTGTTTTCCCCGATGCGATACAGGGAAAGACGGAACAGGCTGGTTTCCAGAGGCGTGCGATACACCACCTTCAGAACCCGGTCATCGTCCTTGGTGACGTAGCCCCGCAGATATTCCAGATCGAAGGTTTCCGAAGACTTGAAGGTGGTGACCTGTGCAGGTTCATTGACTTCATCCAGAGCAGCATAAGAAAACTCTGCCGGCAGAACCGAAATCATCAGCACTGCCATCAGAGCAACAGAAATACATTTCAAAAATTTTTTTCTCATTCAGAATACCTCTTTCATAAAAAATCCTCAGCAGCGTCAGGCATCTGTTTCCAGCGCACGAGCTGCAGCTGCGGCAGAAGCGAAGGCAAACTGGAGGTTATAGCCTCCTGTGTCCCCATCGATGTCAAGCACTTCGCCTGCCAGATACAGACCGGGATGATTTTTGGCTTCCATGGTTTTCAGACTGAGTTCCGAAAGGGAGACGCCGCCGCAGGTGACCATGGCCTGTCCGAAGCCGGCCAGTCCGCTGACGGTGAATTTCCAGGCAGAAATGGTTTCTGCCAGCTTTCGCATCTGCTGTCCGGAAAGTCTCGAGACTTTCTTCCCTGGAAGTTCGATTTCCCGTGCCGCCGCTTCGCAAAATCGTTTCGGCAGGCCATAGCTTTCAGCCAGCCAGTGTTCGATGTGCCGGGGGTTGGCGGAAAATTCTTTTTTCATCCGGGCAAGTATACTATCTATAGTATATGGGAAAACAAAATTTATTTCAAGTCCCATCCCGCTTTTCATGAATCTCGAATTGTTTAAGATGACCGGACCGGAAAAGTTCCGGTGAGTCAGCAGCAGATCACCGCAGCCGGTGAGAACCGCCGCAGAAGTATCCCGATCCCGCAAGGTGATCCCGGCCTCCGGAAAACTGATGCCCGAAAGCTCTGCGAACGGGTAGTTTTCCACGAAAACCGGGGCCAGAGCGGGAAGAGGCGGAATGATTTCCAAATCCAGATCGCGGCGGAGGATTTCCAGCATACCACCGTCAGACCCGGTGGACGGATAAGAGCATCCGCCGGATGTGATGAGCAGATTCCTGCATTCCCAACATGTGCCATCCATCGTATGAAGTCGATAGCGGGAAACACCGTCAGGAAGGAGCGAGATAATTTCTGTAATCTCACATCCGGTTTCAATCCGGA
>JAEDMR010000191.1 GCA_016302925.1 Bacillota bacterium | reverse complement strand
GGTATAGAGCTGATAATATCTGCCCTTCTGTTTCAGCAGACTCTGATGGGTACCTGCTTCCATAATCTCTCCATGGGAGAGCAGAATAATGTGATCCGCATGCTGAATGGTGGATAAACGGTGGGCAACAATCAGCATGGTACCGATGTTTCGCATCTTTTCGAGAGAATCCTGTATCAGGAGCTCCGTTTCCGTATCGATGTTGGCGGTGGCTTCGTCCAGAATCATTACCGACGGACGGTGGAGCACTGTTCTGGCGAAGGATAACAGCTGTCTCTGCCCTGCGGAGAAGTTGTTTCCCCGTTCCAGAACTTCTTCGTCCAGTCCGTTTTTCAGACGGCGAATGAAGCTGTCTGCATTGACATAGCGGCAGGCCTGCCAGATTTCTTCCTCGGTGAATTCATCCCGCAGGGTCAGATTACTCCGAATGCTGCCGGAAAACAGAAACACATCCTGCAGCATCTGTCCGAAATGCCTGCGCAGCGAAGCAATACGGATTTTTTTAATGTCAATCCCGTCAATCAGTATCTGTCCCTTCTGAATGTCGTAGTTTCTGCAGATCAGGGAAAGGATTGTGGATTTTCCCGAACCGGTGGCGCCTACCAAAGCTATCGTCTGCCCAGGCTTTACATGGAAAGATACGCCCTTCAGCACCCATTCTCCCGGATTATAGCAGAACCAGACATCGCGAAATTCTATCTCTCCCCGGATTGTTTCCAGGTCGATGAGCCCATTCTCCCCGCTTTTCAATGCATCATCGGTTTCATCATCGGCTTCTCCATCGGATTCACTTCCTGTTTCGTCCGTAATCTGCGGCACCATGTCCATGATGGTAAATATCTTTTCAGCGGCCGCAAAGGATCGCTGCAGTGTATCAAACTGCTCTGCCAGCGTCTGAATCGGATTGAAGAACCGGGAAATGTACATATAAAATGTGACAATCACGCCGCTGGTCATGGTCTGTCCGAACAGACTGAAATCGTCGATATACCCCCGGCCGCCCAGATAAAACAGGCATAATACCGAGGAAATATACAGCATATAGATCATGGGGCGGAAGATGCCGAACACAAACATCCGGTTCTTTTTCGCCCGCCGCAGGCTCTCACTTTTTTCCAGGAATTCTTCCATCTTCCGGTCTTCCTGGTTGAAAATCTGAGTAATCTTCATGCCGGAAAGATTTTCCGAAAGATAGGTGTTCACATCCGTTGTGGCATCGTTTACACTGCGGTGTACTTTTCGTGAAAACTTCCGAAAAATCACCGTGAAAAGCACCACAAACGGAACGAAACACAAAACCATCAGGGTCAGTGCATAATTGAGCATCAGCATGGCAAAGAGCACACCCACAATTACCACCATATTCTTGATCAGCGTCACCAGAATATTGGTGAACATGTAGGAAATGGCATTGGTGTCATTGGTCACCCTGGTTACCAGTTTTCCCACCGGAATGGCCGAAAGCTGTCCATGGGACAGATTCTCGATATGAACGAAAATATCTTCCCGCAGGGCCGACAGGATCTTCTGTCCGGTCTTCTGCAGAATCATGGACTGTCCATAGGTACAAATCATACTGATCACAAGGATCCCTGCATATAGACCGACCATCGTCCACAAATAGGAAAGCTGAAATTCACCCTTTACCGTTTCCTCAATTTGTCCGATCAGGAGCGGCGAAACCAGATCATAGGCGATGGAAAAGACCAGAAGTACCAGTACGATGCCGAAGGATTTCCGATAAGGCCTTGCATAAACCAGCAGTCTTCGGATGATTTCCCTGTCCTCCATATGACGGTCGAATTCCGTTTTTTCCTTTCGCTTTTTTTCTGCCAAGTATACCATGGTGAAAACCAGAGTAAATACACCGATGATGGCCCCTACGATGAGGATCGGAAGATACTCATACATGGTTTTCACCTCCTTCTTCTTCCAACTGCTGCAATTCTACCATTCTCCGGTATCCGGCACAGCTTTCCATCAGCTGCAGATGGTTTCCGGCGGCTGCAAGATGCCCGTTTTCCAGGTACAGTATCTTATCCATCTGCTGAATGGTTGAGATCCTGTGGGCAATCAGAATCGTTGTCTTTCCTTTTCGGATCTGCCGGAGATTCTGCAGAATTGCTTTCTCTGTTTTCGAATCCACCGCAGAAACGGAATCATCAAGGATCAGCACCGGCGCATCCTTCATCAGCGCCCGGGCAATGGAAATCCTCTGTTTCTGTCCGCCGGACACGGTGATTCCTCGTTCGCCCAGTACCGTTTCAAACCCGGAACTGAATTCGCGAATGTTATCGTTCACATCTGCCATTTGTGCAGCCAGTTCAATCTTTTCCATATCCGAAACATCTCCGTTATTACCGAACGCAATGTTTCGGGCAATGGTATCGGAAAACAGGAAGTTATCCTGCGGTACATAGGCAAAGGCATTCCTCACAGACTCTATGGTCAGCGAGTTGATATCCTTTCCGTCGAGAAGGATCATGCCGTCTTCCACATTATATATACGAAGGAGCAGATCCACCAGCGTCGTCTTTCCGGCACCGGTCTTGCCAACCAGTCCCACCTGTTCCCCGGCTCCAATCTCCACTGTGATGTCCGTCAGCACGTTCTGCTCTCCGTCCGGATACCGGAACGTCAGAGACTGAAAACGAATCTCTCCCTGTGGATTTATGAGATCTGCTGCGTCCTGCCGGTCTCTCACCACAGGTTCTGCATCCAGAAGCTCGCTGATACGTTCCAGTGAAGCTTTTCCCCGAGACGTCATGTCGATCAGTTCAGAGACAGCCATGATGGGCCAGACCACTGCATTGAAATAGCCGATGAATTCCACCAGTTCGCCCGCGTTGAACCTTCCCTGGAAAACCAGATAGCCTCCATATCCGAGAATTACGCAGATCACGCTTTCTACAAACATGGTCACCAGAATCCGCAGCAGGACCGATGCTCTGGTGTGGTCAATATTCGCCTTTTCATTTTCCAGATTAAGGCATTTGAAAGCTATCAGTTCCTTTGCTTCCTTTACAAATGCCTTGATTACCGCAATCCCCGAAAAGCTTTCCTGTGAAAAGTCCGACAGCTTAGAGAATGCCTCCTGCCGTACATCCCATTTCATCATCATGTATCGCCCGACAACGGTTGCACTAGCCAGAAGAAATGCCATTGGAATCAGAGATAGCAGGGTCAGAACAGAATCCATGCGCCACATCTTCACAATGGCAAGTACACCCATGAGAAGTGTATCCAGGAACATCATAATACCCCATCCGAAACATTCCTGCACCGTATCCAGATCATTGGTAAAAAGGCTCATCAGATTTCCAACTTTATTCACCTGATAATATTCGCAGCTCAGTCTACGGGCGTTATCAAACATCTCGTTTCTCAGCTGCGCTTCCACTCGGATCGCTGCGCCAAAAAACATGGCGCGCCATAGAAATCTTCCGAAGACTATCGCAAGAATGATCCCAACCATGGGCATGCAGATACGGTCAAGAAGAAATGTAAGATCGAAGGCAAGAATCTGCCCGTTTACTTCCACAACGCCCCGGTTCATGCCGTTGATAACCATCTGATATAAATTAGGAATAATCAGTTGCAGAAAATCCACCATAAAAAGTGCAGCCATACCCAGAAGCAGCATTGGTGCATAATGTAAATAATACTTGTTAATATGCCTTCCAAAAATCAAAAAACCACGTCCCTTTCCTTCACTTTTACAGTTTCCAGAGAAAGTATAACATGTAAAGAATATAAAGGCAATATGATGAGTCGCAATATGAAGAAAATAAAAAAGCGAGCAGAGTGCTCGCTGAACTGGTGACCCCATCGGGAATCGAACCCGAGTTACCGCCGTGAAAGGGCGAT
>JAEDMR010000190.1 GCA_016302925.1 Bacillota bacterium | reverse complement strand
GTCTGTTTTAAAGATAAAGGATGGAGTGGCCGATCGTGGCTGTTTCATCCTTTTCCTTATGAAAGTGTGAGGTGCTTATGAAGTTTTTTCATATTTCAGATTTACATATTGGGAAAAGGGTATGCGGGTTCTCCATGCTGGAGGATCAGAAATACATTTTGCTGAAAATCCTGCAGATTATCAAATCCGAGAAGCCGGACGGCGTCCTGATTGCCGGAGACATCTACGATAAATCTATCCCACCGGCAGAGGCCGTGCAGCTGTTTGATGATTTTCTGACCCGGCTGGCAGAGCTGGCCATCCAGGTTTTCATCATCAGCGGCAATCACGACTCGGCGGAGCGTATCGCCTTCGGCAGCCGGCTGATGGATGCCAGCGGCATTCACATGTGCCCGGTCTATGACGGAGATGTCGCCTCCTACACCATGGAGGACTGCTTCGGGCCGGTGAACATCTATCTTCTGCCCTTCCTGAAACCTGCCCACGTGCGGCGGTTTTTTCCGGATGCATCCATCGAAACCTATACCGATGCGCTGCGAACCGTCATAGGCAGCATCGACCTGCAGAAGGAACAGCGGAATCTGGTGGTCACCCATCAGTTCGTCACCGGTGCGGCGCGGAGCGAATCGGAGGATCTGACGGTAGGCGGCACGGACAACGTGGATGCGGAGGTTTTCGAGGCCTTCGATTATGTGGCCCTGGGCCATATCCACGGACCGCAGAAAATCAGCCGGGATACCGTCCGCTATTGCGGCACGCCGCTGAAGTACTCCTTCTCCGAGGTCAACCACAAAAAATCCGTCACCATCGTGGAGCTTTTCGAAAAGGGCCGGGTAGAAATCCGCACAGAGGAACTGACGCCGATGCGCGATCTGCGGGAAATCCGGGGAACCTGGGATCAGATCACGCTGAAGGCCAATTACGAAAACACCAACACGCAGGATTACATGCATGTCACCCTGCTGGATGAAGAAGACATCCCTGATGCGGCGGCCAAACTGCGGGTGATCTACCCGAACCTGATGAAGCTGGATTACGACAATAAGCGGACCCGAAGCACCCGATGCCTGGGAACCATCGACGACATCAGGAGCAGGTCACCGCTGGAGCTTTTCTCTGAGTTTTATGAAAACAGAAACAACCAGCCCATGAGCGACGTGCAGACGGAGTACATGCAGGCGCTGATTGAGAAACTGAAGGAGGTGGAATAGGATGCGGCCTTTGAAACTGACCATGTCGGCCTTCGGTCCTTATGCGGGCCGGGTACATCTGGATCTGGAGTCCCTAGGAAACAGCGGACTCTATCTGATTACCGGAGACACCGGCGCCGGCAAAACCACAATCTTTGACGCCATCACCTTCGCCCTCTTCGGGGAGGCCAGCGGAAACAACCGTGAATCCTCCATGCTCCGCTCCAAATACGCCGATCCGGATACACCGACAGAGGTGGAACTTGTTTTTTCTTACGACGGCCAGGTCTATACGGTGAAACGCAGTCCCGGGTATATGCGCAGGAAGACCCGCGGTGAGGGTTTCACGGTGCAAAATCCGCAGGCCCAGCTTACGTTTCCCGACGGACGTGTGGTGGCGAAGCAGGGGGATGTCAATCGATCAATTCAGGACATTCTCCGTGTGAATCGGAATCAGTTTTCCCAGATTGTCATGATTGCCCAGGGGGATTTCATGAAGCTGCTTCTGGCAGATACTGCAACGCGGATTGGTATTTTCCGTGATATCTTTCACACCGGTTTCTATGACCGGCTGCAGAATGCACTGAAAGATCAGGCCTTGAATCTGAATAAAGAGTACAGCAGTGTGAAGCAGAGCATCCGCCAGTATATCGACGGGATTCTCTGCGATCCGGATGATGTACGCAGCCTGGATGTGGAAGAGGCGAAGAACGAACGGATGCTCACGGTCGATGTGCTTGCGCTGATTTCCACACTGCTGGATCAAGACAGCGCTGCGGCATCGGATTTGGACGCCGCTCTGGCGCTGCTGGAGAAGAAAATAGAAGATAATACGGCTTCGCTGGCGAAGGCGGAAGAAAAAAAGAAGACAAAAGAAGCTCTCGACCGTGCGAAAATCCGGGAAAAAGAAGAAATGACGGCTCTTGCGGATTTTGCAAAGAAGCTGGATGAAGAAAAAGCGAAGCAGCCGGAAATCGAAACACGAAAGAAGCAGATCATCGAGATTGAGGCTCAGTATCAGGATTACTGTCTGCTGGATCAGATCAATGGGGAGATCTCTCGCCTGGAGAAGTCACTGCAATCTGACCGTCAGCAGCAGGCGGCGCAGGGTCAGGCCATTTCTGCGCTTTCGGATGAGATTGCTGGGTGGAAGAAGGAGCTGCAGTCCCTGGAATCTGCCGGTGCATCGTATGAGAAACTGCTGCATGAGCAGGAGTCTCTTCTGGTGGAAAAGGAAAGCCTGGAAGTTCTGATGAATGACCTGAGTCAGCTGCAGCTGCTGGAATCACAGCTTCGTGATGCCAGAGAATCATTTCTTCAGGCCCAGGCACGGGCGGAGAAGGACGACCTGCAATATCAGACGCTGAACAGGATATTTTTAAGTGAGCAGGCCGGGATTCTGGCAGATACCCTTGCAGATGGTGCGCCATGTCCGGTATGCGGCTCGACGGAGCATCCGAAGAAAGCGGTGAAATCCAACCATGCGCCGACAGAGAAGGAACTGAATGCGGCGAAGAAGGCAGCGGATACCAGCGCCAGAGCTGCGGCTGATGCCAGTACGGATGCCAGCCTTCTCAACGGCAGGGTGGAAACAAAGCGGGAGGCTGTCCGGCGGGCAGCGGGTTCACTTCTGGAGAGTACAGGAGAAGGAGACTTTTCAGATTCGACAGCGATTTCAGCTGCTGTGTCCGAAAAAATTGCGGTGCTGTCAGGGCGGACGACAGCTGTGGCGGCTGCCATCCTCACCGAAGAAAAGAATCTGAACAGGAAGCAGCTTCTTGAGCGGCAGATTCCGGAGAAGGAAAATTCGCTGCGTGAAAAGGATGCCTCGTTGGCTGCACTTGCAAACCGCATTTCTGCTTCGTCGGCTTCCCTGAGCGAAAAACAGGCCCAGGCTGTTCAGGCCGCATCCAGACTGCGGTTCCATGGCCGTGCGGAAGCTGAAGACGCTGTAAAGGCTCTGCACCGCACCGTGGAGTCTGCCCAGTCCGCTCTGGAGCGTGCGGAAGCGGATCATTCTGCCTGTGAAAAGAATCTGCTTGCGCTGCAGGGTCAGATCAGGCAGCTTTCCGGTGCGGTCACAGAGGAAGACTTTGGCGACCTGTCTGTGCTGGAGCAGACGAAGCTTGACTTGTCGGTGCGGAAAAGGGCGATCCTGGAGCAGCAGAAAGTGCTGCATACGAGAATGGAAACAAACCGGCGGGCAGCAGAGAATCTGTCGAAAAAAGTACGTGAGACCTCTGTTCTGGAGGAAAAGCAGCGCTGGCTTAATGCCCTTTCGGACACGGCCAACGGCCAAATCAACACGAAAGAAAAAGTTAAGCTGGAAACATATGTCCAGATGACATATTTTGACCGGATCATTGACCGTGCCAACACTCGCCTCATGATCATGACAGGCGGGCAGTATGAACTGAAGCGCCGGGAAGAGGCCGCGAGCAAAACATCCCAGAGCGGCCTGGATCTGGACGTGGTGGATCACTACAACGGGTCGCTTCGCAGCGTCAAGTCCCTTTCAGGCGGAGAATCTTTCATGGCGTCTCTTTCTCTTGCACTGGGTCTGTCGGATGAAATCCAGTCCTCTGCCGGCGGCATCAAGCTGGACACCATGTTTGTGGACGAAGGGTTCGGCTCTCTGGACGGCGAATCACTGCAGCAGGCCATGCAGGCCCTGGCATCCCTG
>JAEDMR010000020.1 GCA_016302925.1 Bacillota bacterium | reverse complement strand
GAGTCTCCGTACGGGCACCTGCCTGACCGTAACCGTATCCCTGTCCGTAGCCGGCCTGTCCGAATCCCCAGAAGTCTTCTGCCGCAGCCTGTCCCTTGCCCTGCCGCTGATCCATGATGGTCTTATAGGCCTGCTGAACCTCCTTGAATTTTTCTTCATAGGCATCCTTATTCGGATTGTTGATGTTGGCATCCGGATGATACTTTCTGCTCAGCTGCCGGTACGCTTTTTTGATTTCTTCTTCTGATGCGTCATAGGAAACGCCTAATATCTCATAAGGATTCATCCCTGTTCTCCTCTGCCGTTTCTTTATTTTTCTTTTCCAGTCGTCTGGATTTCACCTGGCCGTACCGCACCCATACACCGGAGTACAGAATATTCCGCAAAATCTCCACGTTTTCCACCAACGGAAGCCGTTCGAAGGCATCGGTACATTCTCCCATCATCAGCATCATCAGCTGCAGAGCCTGCTCTTCGAAATTATCATTGCGGCAGATTTCCTTAAACGGATTATAGTCTCCGGTCTTCAGATCCAGCTCGATATCTTCATAGGCATCCAGCAGGTAAATGAATTTTCCCAGATAAAAGCCGATCTTATATAAGTCTTCTTTCCAGAAATCGTCTTTATATGCGAAAACCTCTGCCATAATCTCTCCGAAGGCCTTGGCCACCTTATCGATGGGCGTATTCTTCGCCCGCTCGGTGATATAAAGCATATTCAGCTTTTTTTCGATGAAGGAGGCTTTTTCCGGATACCTGGCTTCCACTTTTTTCGCCTTCGGGCGCAGAAGTTTCGCCAGTGCCCAGCGGCTCAGCTTTTTTTCGTCATTCCAGTCATCCACACATTTATGATAAGACAGAAGCACACACATATCTGCGCAGTAATCGCTGACCGTGTTATACCGCTGGCAGTGCTTATGAACCGGATGCATCATACACCGGCCGCAGGTTTCTTCGCTCTCCACATCATACAGATCGCTGAGCAGCATGACCAGAAATACCATGTCGTAATTCAGCATGGATCTTCCGATCAGCCCGTGCCGCCGTTTCAGCGCTTCGCAAAGTCCGCAGTAATAGCTTCGGTACTGCTCGAAATCCTTTATTTTTAATTCCGGTTTATTGATCATTACATACCCGAACATGTTTTTCATACCCTCCCTGTTCCTATGAAACATTCTAAAATAAAATGACCATGAATGTGTGTGCTTTGTGTGAATAATTCTGTTGTTTCCGTCATTTCCGGGGTGCTTTTCCTCGTAAAAGTGGACAAAACCGCCATTTTAGGTTATAATGGAACGGCATGCTGAATATTTTTCGGTATGTCTGAACAAAGAAGAGGAGAATTATTTATGTATAAGAAACTGATTGCAGCCGTTCTGACGCTGGCAATGGTGTTGTGTACATGGGCTCCGGCCTTTGCAGATACTGTTCCGGAATCGGAGATACAGGCTGGCACGGAAGAATCTGTGTCTGAAACCGAAACCGAAGCGTCAGTGACGGAAGAAAATGCAGAAACCGGTTCCGCCGGTTCCGAAGAAGTGTCCGGCGAGGATACGGAGCTCACGGAAGGCAATACGGAGTCTGCGGAAGAAGATACGAAGTCCGACGAAGAAGACACGCCGAAGGAAACCGCCAAAGAAAAGGCTGCTCGCCTGAAAGCGGAAAAATACAGAAACGGTCTTGCTTCCTACATGCGGAAGATCAACCCGAAGATGGGAAAGGTATGGTCCAGAAATCTGGCACAGACCTTCATCGATGCCGGAAAGAAATACGATCTGGATCCGAAGATTCTCATGGCCCTGGCCCAGCGGGAAAGCGGATTCAATTCCAAAGCCACCAGCCCATATGGCTATAAGGGCATGATGCAGACCAGCGACAGTCTGGCCAGAAGATACGGCTACAAGCCGTCCAGCCTCTATAAAGCTGAGGTCAGCATCGATGTGGCAGCCCGGTATCTGGGAGGCATGAAAAAAGAATTCGGCACTTACACCAAGGCCCTGTCCGGCTACGTGTACGGCGGCTATGCAGTACAGAAAGGCCGCTGTTCCACGGCAGCGGCCAAAGCCATGCTGCAAACCCGCCGGGAAATCAAAGCCTATCTGGAAAAGTACGATTTTATTTAGAAACACAAATTCCCTGAAACAGCGAAACAGCCGAACGATGTCCGGCTGTTTTTTTTATGCAATGTTGAATGGATTCTTTCGTTTACTGGCGGCTGCCGCAGCCTTCCACGCCGCAGCTTTCACAGCTTCCGCTGCAGCCTTCCGGTGCAGGCGGCATGCCGTCATGCTTGTCCGGATTGTCTGCTTTCAGGCAGGCGTCCACCATGTTATCCAGCCAGTCGCCCTCGAAAAGCTCAATCATGCCCTTATCGCAGGCAGCCGCGATCTTCGGATTCATCGGCAGCTGAGACAGAGTCGGGATTGCATATTTTGCGGCGACCTCTTCAATATGGCTTTCGCCGAAAATCTTATGCTGTTTGCCGCAGTCCGGGCACTGGAAGTAAGACATGTTTTCCACGATACCAATGACAGGAACCTTCATCATATTGGCCATCTTTACCGCCTTTTCCACGATCATGGAAACCAGTTCCTGCGGGGAAGTTACGATCACCAGACCGTCCAGCGGCAGGGACTGGAATACCGTCAGTGCCACATCGCCGGTTCCCGGCGGCATGTCCACATACATCACATCCACTTCGCCCCAGATCACGTCATTCCAGAACTGCTCGATGACACCGCTGAGCACCGGACCTCTCCATACCACGGGATCGGTGGTATCTTCCAGCAGGGAGTTGACGGACATGGTTCGAATTCCTGTCTTGGAAACCACCGGGAAGATGCCCAGATCCGTGCCGGCTGCCTTTTCCTTCAGGCCAAAGGCCGTCGGAATGGACGGACCGGTCACATCCGCATCCAGAATTGCCACGTTATATCCCAGACGCTGGGTGGCCACTGCCAGCATGGAAGTCACGGAGGACTTACCCACGCCGCCTTTGCCGGATACGACGCCGATTACTTTCTTTACGTTGGATTGACTGTTCATTTTTTGGATTCTCCTTTATATTTCAAATGTTGATTTAACTGGTTTGTCAGTGCATCGCTGAAATTATATTTTACCACCAAAATCTTCATTTGTAAATGGAGGAATCCCTTCGGGCTGCATGGCCAGACAGCCCGTGAACCTTAAACGACAGAGCATGACAGCCGAAAAAGACGCAAATCGCTCATCTGCAACCCCTTTTGCGTAAACATCGCTCAGATTATATTCCTTATACAACCATTTATTACTTTTTTATACTAGGATAATATTCTATTTTCTATGTTCAAGTTCTTTTTTTGTCCATATTTCTGCCTGTATTGAACAAAATTCCTCTGCAGCAGCTGTTTTTTCGCTTCTCTCCTGTCTCCGATGACGCAAATAGAAGAAATGGGATGGTATTTGCGTCATATTTGCCTTACCAAGCGGTTCTGACCAGTCTTTGAACCTATTCCACTTCCGTCACCACGCCCAGAAACACCGGCACGCCGCACCGGTCATCGACGATGGCGAAAACGAAGGGCCGGTCCAGCCGAACGGTCTTCATTTCCTCAAATTCCGGTGCACATTCGTCACTTACCGTAATATCTGTTACCGCAGCCGCCCGGGTTCCCACCGCATCCACTTCAATGAAGCACTTCTGCGCCACGCTGGAAACGTAGATGTTTCCCCTGGAGGACACTGCCATACCACTAAGATCCGCCCTGCCTGCATCAAACAGATCCGTCATGCCCATGGACTGCAGCACCGGAATCAGCTGTTCTTTGTCTGCCGTATACTCCATCTGAAACATAGGCATGGCAGTCTCCACCGGCACCTCCGAAGCAGACGAAAAAGCTGCGGCAGTCAGCTGTCGAAACCGCTCCCCGGTCAGAGTCTGCACATACTCCGCCATGGACATGCCCTGCCCCGCTTGGGAATCCGTCTGTGACCCCGCATCCAAGTCCTCCTTCGGCAGCAGAGCCACGAAACTGTACCCATCCTGATACGGCTTCACGAACCCGGTCTCATAATCCCCTTCCAGGTAAACAGACTCTGTACTGTACATGAAATCCACGTTCTTCTGCACTCCGGTCTCCGAGGTAAACACATCCTTGCGGACCTGATACTTCTCATAAGGCTCCTGCCACGCCGCGTCGAAGCAGATGGCATTCAGCAGATGAATCACCTCATCCTCCGGCAGCTGCCGAATCATATCCTCCACCATGCCGTCCGTCTTCTCGCTGCACCACCGGTTCATGTCCGCCACCGTTCCCCGGTCAAAAGCCGCCCGGTACACCTCTGCATCAAAATACGCCCTGGCGTCCACCAGAAACTGCTCCTCCATGGCCAGCCGCTCCGCATCGTCCCGGATCCATACCGAATTGGCGGAAGTCAGTTTGGCCTTCTCCGTCTGAGGCAGGCCGCCGAAATAATATTGCAGATACGCCGTCAGAAAATCCACATCCCTGCCCAGCCCCTGCTCCATCTGCGCCCGCGTTTTCCCCTTCGCACCCCGGCCCAGCATGGTCAGATCCGTCACCAGCGAAAGAGGCGAAACCAGTGCGTTTTCCTCGCCGCTGCAAATCCGCTGAAACAATTCCAGCGAAAGATCCGTCAGACAGTCCTCCTCTCCCACGAAGCAGTATGCCTGCGATTCAGCCTCCAGACCCGGCACCCCTTCCGCGGCAGCAGTCAGTTCCACCGAATTCCCTGGTTTTCCGGACGACGCCCCGATTTCACCGGAACCGCACCCGGCCAGCCCCAGAATCATGCACCCCATCATGCACCCCATCAGGCAAGCAGCCACGGCTCTCGCCCCGATGATTCTTCGCAAAATCTTTTCTCCCGGATTTTTCTCTTCGTTTTTGCTTTTCTTTTTGTTATTCCTTTTCTCTTTCATCCCATGCCCCTCCTGCTTTCTGTTATGCCACGTTCATGACGATTCCCATGAAGATCGGCGTCATGCTGCCCTGATCCAGGATGGCATAGACGAACGGCCGATCCAGACGGACTTCATAGACCTTTTCCGGTTCCATGGAAGTGGCCTTCATGACCAGTCCGGTCACCGCAGCCGCCCGGGTTCCTTCCCGGTTCAGCTCGATGAAGGTCTTATGGAGCACATCGTTGACATACAGACTGTCTCCGCCTTCACTCTTGCCCATGGCAGACAGATCACAGTCCCCTGCCGAAAAGAGGCTCTGGATTCCCATATCCTGCAGGACGGATTTCATGTTCTGCGCCGTGTATTCCGACTTGAACTCAGGGATGACTGCGCTCACCTGTGCACACTCCGATTCCTGCAGCATGCGGGTAAATTCTTCTTCACTGGTCTCCTTCAGCCAGTCTTCCACCGACATGCCCTCCTCCGGCAGAAATGCCGCGAAGCTGTAGCCGTCCTGATACGGCTTCAGGAATCCCGTGGTATGCTCTCCCGAAAGGTACACCTCTTCTCTGGAATAGAGCATGACCGCATCCTGCTCCGTCCCGTCTTCCGTCACGAAGGTTTCCCCCTCCGACACCAGATCCTCTTCATAGGCCTTCTGCCATTTTCCTTCGAAGGCCACTGCATTCAGCAGGATCGCCTGCTGGTCCGGATCCAGCTGGTTGATCAGACGCGGGATCATGCCATAGGTATTTTCATCGCACCATTGGTTGATTTCGGATACTGTCGAATCATCAAATGCCGCTTCCCGGGCCTTTCCGTGGAATCGGTCTTCCAGCAGCTGCAGGTACGCATCTTCCGGCTGAAAGCCCTGCCGGTACCAGAAGGAATTGGCCACATTCATCCTGGTCTCATCCTCCTCCGTCAGAGAGTCATACCAGTTCTCCAGCCAGGAAGCAAACGATTCCGATGTGAAGCCGAAGGTCTGCTCCATCTCCGTCTTCGTATTTCCTTCTGCACCGGCCTGCGCCATAGACAGACAGGTCAGCAGCGAAAGAGGCGAAACCATAGCACTGGTTCCCTCTTCTGCCGGCTGGCTCATGGCCTGCTGAAACATCCGATAGGAAACCTGGCCGATCTGATCATTCACAGCCTCCAGCTCCTCCGGCACATCCATTCCGATACGGGCATCCCGATCCGACCCGTCATCCTCTCCAAAGAATCCCATTCCTTCGGCACCTCCCTCTTGTTTCTCATCCTGCGGTCCGCAGCCGGTCAGCGTTATCATGCCGGCCGTCAGCACCAGCACCGAAATCACCACGCCGGCCATCCAGGTTCTGCTGCACTTCATGTTTCTATTCCGTTTCATCCAGGTCCCCCTCCTCATTGATATAGTAATAGGTGAACACCTGCGGCTCCTTCTCGATCTGAAGCTCGTAGGCATATTCTTTCTCCCAGTCTTCCAGCGGCTCATCGGACTGCACCGCATCCCCTGACCAGGCCAGTGCCTCTGCCCGGCGTTCCAGTGTCTCCACCGCTTCCCCTCCGCTGCAGCTCTGGCTGTTTCCGGCAGCATCCGTCAGGCTGGCTGCCGGCAGCATATAGTAATTGTCCACCTGACCGGAAAGCTTGCTGCTTTCATCTCTTTTCGATTCCGCCGAACTCCCCGGCTCCACACGATCCGTTTCGTGCATCGCCTGGTCCGATTCAGGCGCCATCTCCGTCACCGCATTCACATTCTCCGGAGATGCCATCTCCATGGTCGCACTGTCAGAAGAAACCCCGAAGAGGTCCATCTGCCATCCCCCCACCATCAGCACCATGCAGGCCGCAAACGCCGCGACCCCCGAATAAAGCCGCTTTCTGCAGATTTTGCGCCGTGAAAGGGCCGCATCCCGCTTTTCGTAGACGCGGTCCAAAAATTCCTTATCGTTTTTCATCATCAAACCCCTCCTTCGAAAGGATTTTGCGGAGTGACAGCTTGCCCCGGTAAAGGAGGTTTTCGGTCTGCTTGCGGGTTTTGCCCAGGACCCGGGCTGCCTCCCGGCAGGATAATCCCTCAAAATACACCAGGTGGATGGCGTTCCGGTAGTCCGGGCTGATCTCGCCCAGCGCACGGTTCAGCATTTTGTTTTCTTCACTGCGGAGCACGTCCTCCTCCAGACTCCGCAGGTCTGCCAGCTCCGCTGCCGCCTCCATGTCACAAAGCTGCAGCCGGCTGTGTCTGCGCAGATAGTCCACCGCCTTGTGGCGCCCGATGGCGAACAGCCAGGTTTTCAGGGCGCACTGAAAACGGTACCGCTTCGGATGCAGCAGCACTTCCACAAACACGTCCTCTGTCAGATCTTCCGCCGTTTCCACGGAGTTCACGTACCGGCAGAGGAAGAATATGAGGCCTTCCCGATAGGTTTCCACCATTTCGGCAAAGGCGTTTTCATCACCACTGAGAAAGCGGCGGTAGCAGTCGGCGCCTTGCTCCATCTCTCTCTCCTTTCTCTTTACTTCTTCGTCGCAGGAAATATGAAAAACACTCACCCTGATTTTAATATATTTGATTTTACTATATTTCAGAGAATTTTTCCATGGTAGATTGCAGACAACCGCCTTCTTCGGGTATAATAGCTTTAATGAGAAAAAAAGGAGCAGTAATCATGGCTGATAAAAAGAAAAATACACAAACGAAAAATACACCGAAAAAAATCAGGAAACCCAATCCCATTCTGTTTTACCCCCTCTGCCTGCTGGTGGGCCTGTTTCTGAAGCTGCGGCTTCATGTCCGTTATGACAGAAGTGCCATCAAAGATGTCAAGGGCCCGGCCCTGTTCCTGTGCCCGCACATTTCCAACATGGACTTTATTCTGGTGGCGCTGGCCCTGTTTCCGCACCGGCCGACCTTCGTGGGCAGTGAGCATTTCATGTCCCGGCCGCTGATCCGCTGGTTCATGAATCAGATGGCCGTCATCCCGAAGAAGATGTACTGTGCCGATATCCGGACCATCCTGACCATCATGCGGGCCAAAGAGCAGGGCCATCTGATCGTCCTGTTCCCGGAGGGCCGGCTCACCTGCTTCGGCCATTCCCTGAACCTGACGGAGGGTACTGCAGAGCTGGTAAAGAAGCTGGGCGTGGACGTGTACACCATCACCGGAAACGGCGCCTATCTGACCCTGCCGAAATGGGGCAGGTCCGGCTTCCGACCGGGCAGGATTCAGGTGGATTCTGCACAGCTGCTGAAGGGCGAGGATATCCCATCCATGAGTCTGACGGAAATTCAGGAAGCGCTGGAAGCCGCCATGTATCACGACGAGGACCAGGTGGCAAGAACCCGGATGGCAGGTGTAAACTACCGCTGCAAAGAACCGGCACTGGGCCTTGATCAGATTTTGTACAAATGCCCGGTCTGCGGTGCGGAGTTTCAGACCGAATCCGCCGGCGATACTATCCGCTGCAGGGCCTGCGGCATGGAAGCACGCCTGGATCCGCAGTATGTACTCCACGGCGGAACCTTTGACTCCATCAATGGGTGGTACCTGTGGCAGCAGGAGCAGATCGATCTGGACGAGGCCCTGGAAAGCGACGTGACCGTGTCTGCTGTGGGGGCAGACGGCAACCGCGACTGGTCCGCCGGAAGCGGCCACATCCGCATGGACCGGGATGCCATCACCTTCTCCGGACAGGTCTTCGGCCAGCCGCTGGAGTTCACCGAGACCACAGCCAATGTGAAAGCCCTTCCGGCATCGGTCGGCAGCCACTTCGACATCTACCACAACAAGGTCATGTACAACATGCATCTGCTGCCGGATCCGCGGATGAATATCAAGTGGGTCAGCTATCTGGACAAGCTTCATGGAAATATCCGCACGGCACCGCCGACATCAACTGCGACATCAACTGCGACAGCCACATCGACTGCATCGGGCGAAAATAATTTTACAGACTGTTAACGAATCGTGTCTGCACGGTTTAACATTGCTGTGTTAGACTGACATCAAAGAAAATGTGCAGGAGAAATGGAAATGAAGATGGAAATGGAAATGAATACATTGGATTTCAACGAAAAAAAAGGATTTATCTGTGATATGGACGGCGTGCTCTATCACGGCAACCGGATTTTGCCCGGCGTGGCCGAATTCATCCAATGGCTCCATGACGAGAAGAAGGAGTATCTGTTTCTGACCAATAACAGCGGCTACACGCCGCGGGAACTGGATCAGAAGCTTTCCCGCATGGGGCTGGATGTGCCGGAAGAGCACTTTTATACCAGCGCCCTGGCTACGGCAGCCTTCCTGAAGGAACAGGCACCCGGCTGCTCCGCCTTCGTCATCGGTGAGGCCGGACTGCTGAATGCCCTCTACGATGCCGGCATCACCATGAATGATGTAAATCCGGATTATGTGGTGGTCGGTGAAGGCCGTTCCTACTCGCTGGATACCCTGACCAAAGCCACCAACCTGGTCCTGAAGGGCGCCAGACTGATCGGCGCCAATTCCGATGTCTCCGGTCCCATCGAAAACGGCATCGCACCAGCCTGCCGTGCACTGGTGGCTCCCATCGAAATGGCAACTGGCACCAAAGCCTATTTCTGCGGCAAGCCCAATCCGCTGATGATGCGCACCGGGCTGCGGCTGCTGAACTGCCACTCTGCGGAAGCTGTCATGGTGGGCGATCGGATGGATACCGATGTGATCTCCGGTCTGGAAAGCGGCATGTCCACCGTTCTGGTGCTTTCCGGCGTCTCCACCCGGGCCACCCTGGAAACCTATGCCTACCGCCCTTCCATCGTCCTGGACGGCGTGGGCGATATCGTAAAAATGGCCCGCAGCTCGAAAGGGTGATTGTTTTTTTATTGGTTCTCTGGTCTCACAGGTTCCCCCTCGGGAGGTGAAGTAGTCTTCCATCTGTGCCAGCAAAACATTGGCATCCGAGTACTGTTCCGTGTTGACATGGTTGGCAATCCATGCATCTCCTCCGGCCTGATAAATCTGAAAATTCTGATCGTACACCACACCATAGGAGTATGTCTGGCCATCCAGTTCACACTGAACGCTTGTCATGGTAAGCTGTGCATTCTGCCTCGGAATCACCTTAAACTGCCAGAAGCAGAATACATATGCGGCAAGAAGCAGAAAAAGAGCAATTGCAGCCCCGATCAGGAAGCGGCGGGCATTTTTCCTTCTGCGGATGACCTGACCGGCCAGCTGGTCGTTCATGACTGCAAGCTGCTTCGCCACCTCTGCCACCGCATCTGCGGACTCTTCCGGAAGTTCCTGCTGCGAAGTGCTGCCATCCAGAAGTTCACTGACGGATATTTCAAATAGATCCGCCATCTGCTCCAGCATATCTGCGTCAGGTACCGACAGACCCTTTTCCCATTTCGAAATGGTCTGCCTCACCACATGCATCCGCTCCGCCAGCGTCTCCTGTGAATAGCCCCGGTTTTTTCTTAATCGTCTGATATTATCTCCAAGCATATGTGTTACCTCCTTTTGTGGTTCTATCATATGATGAAGAGGCGCATTGCTGCAAGCAACACAAATTAACATTGAAAAAAAGCGGGTCTGATGCACCTTGTATTCCTGCTTCAGACCCGTTTATGTTCGTTTTTCTACTTCCAGTAATCTAACTCCGCATCAATTCCCGCATCTTTTGCAATAAATACTGGATTCTTTCCTTCTTTCTTCTGTCTGCAGTAGTCCTCCAGGCAAAGCATTGCCGGTTTCGCCAGAATCAGAATGACCGGCACGTTGACAATGACCATCAGGCCCTGCGTCATGTCAGCCAGATTCCACACGGTGCCCGCACTTGCGATGGCGCCGACAAATACCAGTAAGGTCGCGATGATTCGGAACACCAGAATTCCGCTCTTGCTGACTTCTCTGTTTAAGATGAATCTCAGGCAGCCTTCACAGTAGGAATAGTTTCCAATCAGGGTTGTGAAGGCGAACAGTGACATTGCTACGCACAGGAACACCGGTCCGATGCTTCCCAGGTTGTCTGCCATGGAAGCCTGTACATAAGATGCACCGCCCATATCGGAATTGAATTCAGCTTCGGAAGATAAGCACATGAATGCCGTTGCCGTACAGATCAGCAGGGTATCGATGAATACAGAAAGCATCTGCACCAGACCCTGTTTCGCCGGGTGAGAAACATCCGCAGTCGCTGCAGCATTCGGCGCAGAACCCATACCTGCCTCGTTGGAGTACAAACCTCTCTTGATACCGTTCATAATACAGGAACCTGCAAATCCGCCGAAGATGGCTTTAAAGTCAAATGCACTTTCAAAAATCATGGCAAACATTGCAGGAATCCGCGATGCGTTCAGAATCAAAACGATAATCGCAACGATCACATAAAGAACACCCATGACCGGAACCATGACTTCGGTCACCTTGACCAGTCTCTTGGCGCCGCCGATTACGATAATGCCGAATAAAACCGCAAGAATCACGCCGATTACCACAGAAGTGGTCTTGCTGTAAAATCCGAATACAGAGAATGTATCCTGCAGGTTATATGCAGCGAGCATATTGTAACCCACAGCATAAGTCAGAATGATTAAAACAGAGAAAATGACACCCAGCCATCTCTGCTTCAGCGCATCTCTCATGTAGAATGCCGGGCCGCCGTAGCTGGTTCCGTCTTCATTCCTTTTCTTATAGATCTGCGCCAGCGTGGACTCCACGAATGCAGATGCACCGCCGATGATTGCTGTCACCCACATCCAGAATACGGCACCAGCGCCTCCCGCACAAATTGCGGTTGCCACACCGATGATATTTCCGGTTCCGACACGAGATGCGGTGGAAACCATCAGTGCACCGAAGGAGGAAATACCGTTTTCCGTCGAAGGTTTTTCCAGAATCACCTTAAAAGACTCTTTGATTAGGCGAACCTGAATGAATTTCGAGCGAACGGTGAGAATGATGCCACCTGCAAGCAGGATCAGCGGAACACACCACGGCTGGTACAGAATACCGCTCACCGCATTGATAAAGTTGTTGATAAAATCCATAACTTCTCTCCTTATTTTCTTCGAATTCAAATAACCCCGCATATCATACCATTTTTTTTGACAGACTTCAATGATATTCTGAAAAAAACTTCTTACATCTTGACAATATCAGAAAGACGCACCTTTCATGATGCGTCTTTTCACGTTTTACACTTCCACTATTTTCCGTTATGTCTCCGCCTTTCCTCCCGGTCCAGAAACGTCCGGTACGTCATGAATCCAAACCGGCCCCCGCCCCGGTAAAACAGATAAAATCCCACCAGAATGTTGGCAATGGCCAGCAGATATATGATTCCTCTTTCCAAAATCCACACGCCCCTTTCCTTTTTCCATCTTTTACCTTATCATGTTCCGGGATTTTTTTCAAGTACCGTTTTTCTGGCGCGCGTTTTCCACCCTCCTTTTTTCCGACGCGCGTTTTCCAAAACAGGCGAAAAGTTTTCCAAAAGAAAACTTTTTTAGCATTTCGGAAAACATGTAATATTATTAAAGTATTATATTTCCATTCCTGTATTTATTTTTAGCACAATGTACTTGTATTGATACATATATGCACTTCTTGCTCTCAAATTTGACTATTTTCTTCTGAAAATGCTCCATTGTTTTCTAAAACAGGCGAAAAGTTTTCAAAAGGAAAACTATTTCGCAATTTTGGAAAACCGGTGCGTAAGCTGGACCGAAATCGGAGTGCAAACCGGAGTGAAAATCGGAGTGAAAAAATGAGTGAGCGCAGAGGTCAGTTCCCCTTCGGGCTCTTTGGCGTGAAGATCAGCGACACCAGATAGCCGAAGGTGATGGCCACCGCCACACCGGCCGCCGTAGCCTTGATGGGCCCGGTGATTGCTTCCAGAAAGCCCTTCGCGGCACCATCCATGGCGCCCTTTGCCAGGGCGTAGCCGAATCCCGGCAGGGGCACGGTGGCGCCGCTGCCCGCCAGCTTCACCAGCGGCTCATAGAGCCCCACCGCCTGCAGCACCACACCGGAAACCACGAAAATCACCAAAATCCGCGGTGCCGTCAGCTTTGTAGTATCCAGAAGGATCTGCCCCAGCAGGCAGAATCCGCCGCCAATCAGAAACGTCCAGAGATAATCCGTCCATCCATTCATCTATTCCACCTCCAATGCCACAGCATGTGCGATTCCCGGAATGCTCTCCCCCTGAAACGGCGAAATGGTGGAAAGCATGGCGCCGGTAGAGATCAGCAGCAGTCTTTTCATCTTTCCTGTCTCCAGCTTCCGCATTAGGCTTCCGGCGAAGACAGCGGCAGAACATCCGCAGCCGCTGCCGACGTCAGCACGCCCGCCAGTGCTTTGGCCGCAGCCGCTGCCGCCGCCGTGGACATCCTGCTCTTTGGAAAACAGCATGGTACCGCAGTCGTCGTACCGCTCCAGTACCCGGGCGGCAGGAAGTCCCGCATCAATGAGCAGATCCGTCATGATATCCTTCCCGATAAATCCCAGATCGCCTGTGACTACCAGATCGTAATAGTCGATGGCACGGCCTGTATCCTCCAGATGATTCAGCAGGGTGTCAACCGCCGCCGGAGCCATAGCCGCTCCCATCTGGTTGGCGTCACTGATTCCCGGATCGATGACCTTTCCGATGGTGGCAGCTGTGGCACGAATAGCCGGAATCCCCGGTGACGGCCGGCATCCCACTACCACACTGCCGGCCGCCGTGGCAGTCCACTGGGCCGACGGCGGCCGCTGATTGCCATGCTCCACCGGCATGCGGAACTGACGCTCCGCCGTGCAGAAATGACTGGATGCCCCGGCGAGTATATTTTGCGCAAAACCGCCGTCAATGAGCATACAGCCCAGCACCAGCGACTCTGTCATGGTAGAGCAGGCGCCATATAATCCAAGAAACGGGATATGCAGATCCCGGGCCATAAACGAGGAGCTCATCAGCTGATTTAACAGATCACCGCTGAGCATCACGTCGATGTCTTCCTTCGACAGACCCGCCCGTTGTACTGCACGCATCATGGCTTCCTTCAGCATTTTGCTTTCTGCCTTTTCCCAGGATTTTTCTCCGTACATATCGTCCTGAAGGATCAGATCAAAACAGTCTGCCAGAGGGCCTTCTCCTTCTTTCTTTCCTACCACCGTGCCTCTCCCCCGGAGATATGCCCCGGAAGGGAACAGCATGGATTGTTTCCCAATTTTTTTGTTCATCACGTTTTCTCCTGTCTCTCTTTCCGTCATGGACTATTTTCCAAGGAACCAGTAAATCAGCCCCACCAGCACAGCCGATGAAATGCCGCAGACCAGCACCGGACCGGCCACACTGAACAGCTTGGCGCCCACGCCCAGCACCGGTCCCTCTTTTTTATACTCGATGGCAGGGGCAACCATGGAATTGGCGAATCCCGTGATGGGCACGATAACACCGGCTCCTGCAAATTTTGCAATGGAATCGAAGAGCCCCAGACCGGTCAGAAGCTGGGCCAGCGCCACCAGACTGATGGTGACGAAGGTGCCTGCGTCTTTTTCACTGAGTCCGCCGGCGGTCAACCGGTTCTGAAACCAGAATGCCGCGGTGCAGATGAGACCGCCGATCAGAAATGCTTTCAAGCCGTTCCCGAAATAATCCGGCTTCGGAGTAAACTGGCTGGCGTATTTTTCATACGCCTTTGAGATTTCTTTTTTTTGCTTTTTTTCCTGTTTTTCTTTGCTGTCCGCCATAGCAGCTGCCTCCCTGTATGTTTCGTAATTATGTAAAATAGCATGTCCCCATATACAAAAAATATGCACTTGCCCCGTCTTACAAAGTCCTGTTTTTTCTTGATTTTCCATTCTTTTTCGTATATGATAGAAACAGTGATTCATGCAATGCAATTTTATAAAATGTATGTAGGAGAGTGGAAAATGGAAAAACAGTACGACATCAATTACAGTGATTTGCAATACCAGGCAGTTCCTCTGCCGGAAGATATTCTGAAGATGAAATGGTCCGGCGATTTCGACAGAACCCGCGCCATGATTGAGAACCGGCTTTCTCTGCCGAACCTGCCGGAGGCTTACCGGGTGCGCATGGTTCTGGAACTGAAGAATCTGCAGCATCTGGAAGCACGTTATGTGCTGACCAAGGAACAGGTTCTGGAACAGATACAGGAAAGAGTGCCTGATTTCAAGGCAGAAGAGCTGGAACGTCTCATCATCGAGGACAAGCTGCAGTGGACCTTCATCCGCGGAAAAGAAATGTTTCTGCGCAGTGCGGTCCGCAATCTGTTCAACCAGTATCCGGAAATGTGGGAGAGAGACCAGGCCCGCCATACCTGCGACGCCGACGAGTGCACGGATTTTGACAATGCGCTCAGCAACCTGAAAGAAGGCGACGAAGTGCATGCCCATATCCACATGCGCCACGAATTTTATCTGGAGCCGGAGGCGATCAAGCCGGGTAAGACACTGCGGGTGCACCTGCCTCTTCCGGTAGAGCGCCAGCAGATTCACGATCTGAAGATTCTGAACATTTCACCGGAGCCGGCCAGAATGCCGGAGGTCAGCGACGAGATGCCGACGGTATATTTTGAGGTACCGGCGGAAGCGGGTCAGGTATTCTCTGCAGAATACCAGTTTGAAAATATTCTCCGTGTTCACGATCTGACCAAGGCGGATGAAGCCGCCATCGCCCGGGAACTGGAAGAAAACGGCTATCCGAAAGAGGTTCTTCCGTACCTGGAAGAAAAGGCGCCGCATATTCTTTTCACACCGTATCTTCGTGCGCTGGCTGCAGAGCTGAAGGGAGAGGAAACCAATCCGCTCCGCATTGCACGTGCCATGTACAACTACATTACGTGCAACCTGAAGTACTCCTTCGTCCGGGATTATGCCTCCATCGACAGTATCGCCGAACAGATGGCACTGACCCGCAAGGGCGACTGCGGCATGCAGGCCATCCTGTTTATCACCCTCTGCCGGATCGCAGGTGTTCCGGCACGCTGGCAGTCCGGCCTGGCAGCAGAACCGGGTGCCATCGGCGAACATGACTGGGCACAGTGCTACCTGCCTTCCATCGGCTGGGTCTTCGTGGATCCTTCCTATGGCATGAGCGCCAAGCTGAAGAATGATATTCCGCGCTGGAACTACTATTTCGGCAATCTGGATCCGTTCCGCGTACCGTTTAACTGCGATATGCAGTGCGAATTCGTTCCGCCGAGAAACTTCCTGCGCTACGACACGGTTGACAGCCAGGACGGCGAAGCAGAATATACTGACGAACCGATCTTTGACGAAGGCTGCCGTACCTTCACGGATCTGGGCATTCACCTGGTGAAGCCGGAATCGTCAGCGACTGCGAAGGAGACGAAATAATGGCAGATGTAAGTCCGACCTCTGTCGGACGGTCTCTGATTCTGGCGTCCGGCTCACCCCGCCGCATCGAAATGATGCAGGCCCACGGCTATGATCCGCTGGTGCTTCCGGCAGAGATCGAGGAAAACGTTCCGCTCCATCACAGTATGACAGACACCGTCACCTATCTGGCTCTGAAAAAAGCCAGGGACGTGGAAGCCCGCTGGCTGAGCGAGAACCGGTCATGTGCTGATGCAGTTGCTGCCCCGGATGCTTCGGAAACTGCTGAGGCGGCCGTTTCGGATCGTCCGCCAGTTATCATCGCCGCCGATACCGTAGTCTGCTATCAGGGTGAGATCATGGGCAAGCCTGCAGACAAAGAAGATGGCTTCCGCATGCTTTCCGCTCTCCGCGGCGATGTCCATGATGTGGTCACCGGTGTGGCACTGGTAGAAGCCGGTGCACAGCACGCCAGAGTGTTCTATGAAATCACCAGGGTCTTCTTCAAGGATTACAGTGACGAAGAGCTGCTGGCATACCTGGACACCGATGAAGCGTATGATAAAGCCGGAGGCTACGCCATCCAGGGCTGGTTTTCCCGGTATGTAGACCATATCGAAGGCGATTATGATAATGTGGTCGGCTTCCCGTGGAAACGGATCGAAAAAGAGCTGGCACATTTCATCTAATATTTCAACAGAAAGGATGACCAACTTATGAAAAAATTTATGTCTGAATTTAAAGAATTTATCGCAAAAGGCGATGTCATGAGCATGGCAGTCGGCATTATCATCGGCGGCGCATT
>JAEDMR010000189.1 GCA_016302925.1 Bacillota bacterium | reverse complement strand
TTAACACATTTTATACTGTTATTCTACCTTTCGGGTTACTTAATATCTCCTCCTTTATTCTGTCTTTATTCTGTCACGATATCGCTGATATCCACATCCGCTTCTTTTACCACCTTGAATTTCTCGCCGTGGAACAGATCGTAAATTACCGGTACGATGAAAAGGGTCAGGGCGGTCGCATAGATCAGCCCGCCGATGCAGACCAGTGCAATCGGCTGCATCATATCCGTTCCTGCAGTCTGCCCGAAGGCCATGACGGTCAGACCCAGAATGGTCGTCAGGCTGGTCATCAGCACAGGACGCATTCTGGTGGCGCCGGCTTCCACGATAGCCGCCTTTTTCGCCATTCCGCCGGCACGGAGCTGATTGATATAGTCTACCAGCACGATGCCGTTGTTCACGATGATGCCCACCAGCATAATCATACCGATCATGGCGATGATACTGATCTCTTTATCGAAAATCAGCAGGGCAAGCAGGCCGCCGGTAAAGGCCAGCGGAATGGTGAACATGATGATAAACGGCGACAGCAATGACTGGAATTGAGCCACCATAATCAGGTATACCAGCAGGATGCCCAGGATCATCATCAGAACCAGATCCTCCATGGCGTCCATAATCATTTCATTTTCTCCGCTGAATTGCCAGGTGACACCTTCCGGCGGCGCATAGGCATACATGGCCTCCTTGGCCGCATCAGTAACAAGCGTTACGTTATAGCCCTCTTTCACAGTGCCGTTTACCTTCAGGTAGGTCTTCTGATCAATCCGCATGATGGAAGGCAGGCTTTCAGTTTCCTGAATTTCTGCCACGTCCTTCAGTTTTACGGTAATTTCCTTTCCTTCCGCATCGGTACCGGTCAGCTTCAGATTGCGTATGTATTTCGGCGTCAGTTCTTTCTGATCTATGCCGGAGACTACCACATCATATTCATCACCGCCCATCCGCAGGGTCGTTGCGGTGGTTTCACTGGTCAGAGCATCGGAAACCTGCATGAAGATCTGGGCAACGGTCAGCCCCTTTTCCATGGCTTTTTTCTTGTCGACGGCGAAATGAATCTCCGGTTCTGCTTCCGTCAGTCCGTTATCCACTTCATCAATGCCTTCCACGCCTTCCAGCAGCTGCCCGATCTGGCCGGCCGCTTTCTGCAAAGCATCATTGTCTGTACTGTATATTTCAATGCCGACACCTTCTCCGCCAAGGGCAGACGTATAGGACATCATGGAAGATGACGTTGCAATTTCAATGGTGCACGGCAGATCGCTGCAGGCCTTTTCAATCTCCTTCCGGATTTCCTCCCCGCTTCTGCCGCTTTCCTGATCGACGATAATATACAGGCTGACCTGGCTGGTTTCTGTATCGCCCGTCAGATTCCCCATGGCGCCGCTGCTGGAAAGCATGGCACCCGCCGTTTCAACGCCCTCCACAGCCTCCATCCGCTTCAGTGCTTCATCTGCTGCTTCCCTGGTATCCTCGATCTCTGCCTCTTCATCGTTCATGGTGAGGCTGCCGGAAAGCTGCGGTGTGGACATATCCGGCATGAAGATAAAGCCTTTCGCCAGCGATGCGGATACACTGAACACCAGCATACCCACCGCCAGAAGCAATACGATGAGCTTATGGCGCAGCGACCATCCCGCCAGTCTTCTGTAGCCGTTCTGAAACGCCGTAAACCGCCGCCCTTCCGGCTTCACATTCTTTTTCAGCATGAGAGAAGACATGGACGGCACCAGTGTCAGAGCAATGATCAGACTGGCCACCAGTGCATAACCTATGGTCAGTGCCATATCGGTGAAGAGCTGACGGGTAATCCCCTGAACGAACACAATCGGCACGAAAACGCAAATCGTCGTCAGGGTTGAGGATGTGATGGCGCCGGCCACCTGACGTGCACCGGCCACCGCCGCCTTGGCCGCCGGCACCCCGGTCCGCCGCAGACGGAAGATATTTTCAATGACCACAATACTGTTATCCACCAGCATACCCACTGCCACGGCAAGACCGGACAGTGAGATCATATTCAGCGTCACCCCGGAGAAGTACATCAGCACCAGTGCGAACACGATACTGATGGGAATGCTCAGCAGAGTGATCAGGGTCGGCTTCAGATCCCGAAGGAACAGGAAGAGGATCACCACTGCAAACAGTGCGCCCCAGCCCAGGCTGCTGAGAATAGACCGGATGATCAGATAGATATAGTCGCCCTGATCCATCAGCGTCGTGAAGGACAGGCCCTCATATTCTTCTTCCAGCTGCGCAAATTTTTCCTTCAGATTATCGGAAACAGCAGCCGTCGCATAGTTGGACTGCTTGGAAAAGGTCAGCAGAACCCCCGGTTCTCCGTTGATGCTGGCATAAACCGCATCACTGTTATCCGAGAGAAATACATCTGCCACATCTTTCAGATAGATATCTCCCAGACCATCGATATTGAATAAGAACAGCTTCTCAATTTCTTCCGTATCTGACAGCTTATCCCCCACGCTGACCAGATACCGGGTATTGCCGCTTTCCACATAGCCTGCCGGCATGGAGAAATTCTGCCCCTTCAGAATGCCGGAAATCATATCCATGTCAATCATGGAAGAAAGACCTTCTGTCAGCAGCGCATTGTTTCCCGCTTCGTCCAGCTGGGCCATGGCACTGTTCAGCTGTGCCCTCTGGGAAGAAATCTGACTCTGGGCGCTGTCCAGCTGTGCATATGCGTCGTCGAAGGAATCCATGGCCGTATAGCTTCCTCGCTCTGCCTGCTGATAGGCATCTTTCAGCTGTGCCACCTGCTGATCGGCGGTTTCACTGTCCATCTGCAGCACTGCCAGCTGGGCGCTCACATCTGCCAGCTGTCCCTGCAGATCCTCCAGGGTGATGCCCAGCTGCGGGCCGTAAGCCCCCTGCTCAATCTGAGCTTCAATGGCCATCTTCTGTCCTTCCAGCGTCTTGATCTGCGTTGCCAGCGCACTGGCCTGCGCCACCGCCGCATCCAGGTTTGCCGATGCTTCCGCCAGCTGGTCATAGGTTTCGTTTTTCTTTGTTTCCAGCTCTGCACGGCTCTGGGCGATCTCTGCTTCCGCCTTCTTCAGCTGCTTCATCCCCTGGTTCAGCTCTGCCTTGGCGTCTGCCAGGTCAGGACTTGCCTCATCCAGCAGTTTTTCATTCAGTTTTTCGATTTTATCTTCATTGATCACCACGTTGGCTCTGGATTCAATGAGTCCTCCGGCGCTGATACTGGCTATACCGGTGGTGCCTTCCAGCTGATTCATCAGCGTATCTTCCACGAAAGAAGAAACTTTTTCCGTGGTGGATCCCTCCATGCTGACGGCTGCCACTGCAATCGGCATCATGGTCGGATTGATCTTCAGAATATTGGGCGATCCGATTCCCTCATCCCAGGATCCCTCGATGAGGTCCACACTCTGCAATGTATTAACCACTGCCGTATCCATATTGGATCCGTTCTCGAACTCCAGCATGATGAGAGAATAGTTGGCGTTTGAGATGGATTGAATACTCTTTATGTTTTCCAGCGTGGCCAGACTCTGTTCCAGCGGTTTGGTCACAGATGTCTCCACTTCCTCCGGCGTAGCCCCCGGGTAAGCGGTCATGACGACGACATATGGAAGATCAATGCTTGGGAGCAGATCCGGTGTCATATTCAGGGTGGATACGATTCCAAGAGCGATGATCACAACCACAATGACGAAAACGGTCATTGGTTTTTTTACACTGAATTTCGGCATACCCCTGTCCTTTCTGTGCGATTTTTACTATAAATCAACTTATTATTTTACCATATCTGTCCATCTCTTTCAATGGACAGATTTACCGCAAATGTCGTGTTTTAAATTCCCTTTTCTCATTCCTCTCATTTTATTTTAATCTTTTTCTGCTAGAATCTGTGTGCATCCCGTGAATT